>NZ_JBHXNP010000060.1:0-55456 GCF_042719495.1 Streptomyces sp. NPDC058525 | reverse complement strand
TGGTGGGGTGCCGGGCTTCGGGAGCCGAGGGGCGCGGGGCCCCTCCGGGGTGTCTCCTCGGCTCGCGCACGAAGCCACGGCTGTGAAGGTGTCGGCCATGGTTGCGCGCTCGTCCTGCGGGGACCCCCCTACACGGCCCCACACCCCTCGGCTCCCGAACCCCGGCGGCGGGGCGGTCGTCGGGTACGGCCCCATACCCCTGGTCTCGCGAAGCCTGGGGCGGGGCAGTCGTCCGGTACGGCCCCGTACCCCTGGTCTCGCGAAGCCTTGGGTGGGGTTGTCGTCCGGTATGGCCATGCGCCCGTCGGTTTGCGAAGCCTGGGGTGGGGTGTCCTGTGGGGCCCCGTGCCGCTCGCTTGCGGAGCCTGAGGGCGTGGGGTGGGGGCGTGTAGGAGGGTCCCCGCAGGACGAGCGCGCAACCCTGGTTCGGCTTTCGTAGCCGGGGCTCAGTGCGCGAGCCGAGGAGACACTCCGGAGGGACCCCGCCCCACGCCCGTCCCGGGCCTGGCCTGCCCCCGGCCTGGCCTGCCCCCGGCCTGGCCAGCCCCTGGCCCGTCCCGGCCCGGCCAGGCGGGGGTCAGCCCGGCGGAGTCGGGGGATCCCGGCGGAGAGGGCGGCGGGTGTGTTCCCGGGCCAGGGCCGGTGTCAGGAGCCACCACACCACCAGGCCCGCCCCGGCACCCGCCGCGGCCCCGGCCACGGTGTCGCTGAGCCAGTGCGCGTGCAGCCAGGTTCGGCTCCACATCATGGCCAGGGTGAAGACCGCCCCGGCCGTCCACCACAGCCGCCGCCGCGCGGCCGGGACCAGCAGCGCCCCGACCACGACGACCAGGAGCGCGGCCGTGGCGGCGTGCCCGGACGGGAAGGAGCCGTGGTCGACGCGGACCAGCGGGTTCGCCGGGCGCGGCCTGTCCACGAGGTGCTTGAGCCCCTGTACGACGAGCATGTTGCCGCCGAGGAAGGCGAGCAGCAGGAACCCGGCCGACACCCGGCGTCCCCGCACGAGCAGCAGGGCCAGCAGGCCGAGCGGGACGACCGCGCCGAACGGGCCGCCGAACCAGTTCAGGGCCGAGGCGACGGCCGCGTACGGTCCCTCGTGCGGGCCGCCCATCAAGGTCAGCCAGCGCTCGTCCAGCGCCTGGAACGGCGGATCGGCGACGTCGGAGCGGACCACGAGGCCCGCCACCGCGGCGCCCCCCAGGAGCAGCAGCCCGAGGACGAGGCGGACCCGGCCGCGCACCGCCCCGACCGCGTGGCCGGCGGGGCGGACGGCGTCGGTGTCGGACGGGGCAGCGGCGGCGGCGTCGGCCGTGGCGGGTCTACCGGTCACGGCCGGCTCTCTCGGTAGCGGGAGCGGTAGCAGCAGCCCCGGCCCCCAGGTGCCCGGCCAGGAAGGCAACGCTCTCGGCGACGATCCCGGCGATCTCCGGGGAGCCGAGGAAGATGTGGTCCGCGCCCTCGACGGGCCGCAGCGTGACCTCGCCCCCGGCCGCCTCCAGCGCCTCGGCCAGGGCCTCGCTCTGGCTGTAGGGGACCAGCCCGTCGTGGGTCCCGTGCACCAGCAGGAACGGCGGCAGGTGCGGGCCGCCGGCGTACGTCACCGGGCTCGCCACCCGCGCCGGCTCCGGGTCCGCGGCGACGGGGGCGCCGAGCAGGGCCTCGTACGGGTCGGGGAACGCGACCTCGGACGGCATCGGCGGCATGGGGTGCGCGGCCAGGGCGACCAGGTCGGAGCAGCCGTACCAGTCGACGACGGCGAGCACCCCGGTGTCCCCGGAGCCGACCCCCTCCGTGCCCTCGAGCGCGGCGCCGCCCGCCGAGCCCGGGCCGACGAGACCGGCGAGCGCGGCCAGGTGGCCGCCGGCCGACTCGCCCCAGACGCCGATGCGGCCGGGGTCGATGCCGAGGGCGTCCGCGTGGGCGCGGACGTAGCGGACCGCGGCCTTCACATCGTGCAGCTGCGCCGGGAAGGGCGCTTCGAGGCTGTGCCGGTAGTCGACCGAGACCAGCGCGAGCCCGGCCGCGAGCACCGCGCCGTGGAGCAGCGCGGCGGGCACGGTCGGCGGCGGGTAGCGGCGGTCGCCGTCCAGCCAGCCGCCGCCGTGGATCCAGACGACGGCCGGGAAGGGGCCGTCGCCGGCGGGCACCTGCACGTCGAGCAGCCGCGGACGGTAGCCGGGCGTGGTCGCGTACGTGATCCCGTCGAAGCGGCGGACGCCGTCCGGGCCGGTCACGGCCGGCACGGGGAGCCGGTACGGCGGGGGCGGCCAGGTCATGTCGGCGGCGTCGAATCCGGACGGGGGAGATTCCGGGGGAGATTGCGTCATTGCGGCCCTTCCAAGGCGGGGCGGCCGGGGCGGGGCGCAGGCTTCGCGACGTTTGTCCGAAATGCTTGCGCAGGCCACCGGGGGAGACGTAGCATGTTACACGTGTAATCACGACTCTAGCGATGCGTTTCCGCTGACCACAAGCCCAGGGGCTGTCCCGGTTCAGGATGAGTTACACGAGCCACTCCAGCGGATGCGTCGCCTTCCCCCTCCGGGAGCACGTCATGCTCACCACCACCGGCAGCTCGGTCCGCAGTGTCACGCACTGGGTCACCGACCCCCTCCCGGCGGCCGTTCCGCAGGTCAGGGCCCGGGTCCGGGCCGTGCTCGACGGGTGGCGGATCCCCCTCGACGAGTCGGACGCCCTGCTGCTGGCCGTCAGCGAGCTCGTCGGCAACGTCGTCCGGCACGTGGGCGCCGGGCGGATGCGGGTGGCGGTGGCCTCCGGCGGCGGATGGCTCCGGCTGGAGGTCGCCGACCAGGGCGCCTCGCTGCCCCGGCTGCCCTCACCCCGCGCCGCGTTCGACGCCGACGCCGAAAACGGGCGCGGACTGCTGATGGTGCAGCTGATGGTGGCCGGTCTGGGCGGTGAACTCGCCGTGGTGGCCGATGAGTTCGGCAAGTCCGTCCATGTGCGCATCCCGGCGGTCTGAGCCGGCGGCCGAGCCGTGCGGGGGGGTGGCCGTGGCGCAGCGATATCGCGCAATGTTGACGGACGCCAAATATTCGACATACCTTGCTCCCGTCTCCCCCGCTGCTCCCTGATTGAGGTGCCGCCCCATGGAGCTCTCCCCTTCCGCGTACGCCGACTCCTTCTGTCGTGACCGGCTGCCGCCCGACCCCCTCTGGCCCGAACTCCACTTCGACCTACCGGAGTTGGACTACCCGGACCGGCTCAACTGCGCCCGGCGACTGCTCGACGACGCCGTCGAGAAGCTGGGCCCCGACCGCCCCGCCCTGCTCACCCCGACCGACCGCTGGACCTACGGCGAGCTGCGGCACCGGGCCAACCAGGTCGCCCAGGTGCTCACCGAGGACCTCGGCCTGCGCCCCGGCAATCGCGTTCTGCTGCGCGGCCCGAACAACCCCTGGCTCGTGGCCGCCTGGTTCGGCGTCCTGAAGGCCGGCTGCGTGGCCGTCACCACCATGCCGCTGCTGCGCGCCGCCGAACTCGCCGAACTCCACGACATCAGCCGGCCGTCGGCCGCGATCTGCGACCACCGCCACACCGGCGAGCTCGACGCGGCGGACCTGCCCGGCCTGCCCGTCATCCTGTACGGCGGGCCCGGCCCCGAGGACCTGACCGCGCGGTGTGCGGCCAAGGACGGCCGCTTCACCACCGTCGCCACGGCCGCCGACGACGTGGCGCTGATCGCCTTCACCTCCGGTACGACCGGCCGCCCCAAGGCGACCCTGCACTTCCACCGCGACGTGCTCGCCAATGCCGACACCTTCTCGCGGCACGTCCTCAAGCCCCGCCCGGACGACGTGTTCACGGGCACGCCGCCGCTCGCCTTCACCTTCGGGCTCGGCGGGCTCGTGGTCTTCCCGCTGTACGTCGGCGCCGCGACCCTGCTGATCGAGCAGGCGGCCCCGCAGCAGCTGGCCGAGCTCGTCGAGGCCCACGGCGTGACCGTCCTGTTCACCGCCCCCACGGCCTACCGCGCGATCATGGCGGCCGGGGCGGCGGACCGGCTGGCCGGGCTGCGCCGCTGCGTCTCCGCGGGAGAGCCGCTGCCCGCCTCGGTGTGGCACGCGTTCCACGAGGCTACCGGGCTGCGGATCATCGACGGCATCGGTGCCACCGAGATGCTGCACGTGTTCATCTCGGCTTCCGACGAGGACATCCGGCCCGGCTCCACCGGCCGTCCGGTGCCCGGCTACCGCGCCGCCGTCGTCGACGAACAGGGCGATCCCGTGCCCGACGGGCAGCCCGGCCTGCTCGCCGTCACCGGACCCACCGGCTGCCGCTACCTCGCGGACCCGCGCCAGGCCTCGTACGTCAGGAACGGCTGGAACATCACCGGGGACACCTATGTCCGCGATGCCGAGGGCTACTTCTGGTACGTCGCCCGCAGCGACGACATGATCGTCTCCTCCGGCTACAACATCGCGGGCCCCGAGGTCGAGAAGGCCCTCGCCGCGCACCCGTACGTCGAGGAGTGCGGTGTCGTCGGCGCCCCCGACGAACGGCGCGGCATGGTCGTCAAGGCGTACGTGGTGCTGGGCGCGGGCGTGCCGGCGGACCAGGACACGGTCCGCGCACTGCAGAACCACGTCAAGCAGACCATCGCCCCCTACAAGTACCCGCGCGCCGTGGAGTTCGTGACGGAGCTCCCGCGCACCGGCTCCGGGAAGCTCCGGCGCGCCGAACTGCGCACCCTGGCGGCCCGGACGGCCGCCCCGCCGCCGGAACCCGCCGCGACGGCCGCCCCGCCGGATCCCCCGGAACCCGCCGCGCCGCCCGGCCCGCCGGATCACCCGGAGCCCGCGCGGCTGCCGAGCGTCGTCGTCGAGCGCCGCGTCGAATGGCCCGACACCGATGCCGCCGGCCACTACCACCACTCCACCGTCGTGCGCTGGGTCGAGGCGGCCGAGGCCGTGCTGCTGCGCCGCCTGGGCCTGGCCCACCTGTTCGGCAGCACGCCCCGGGTCCACTTCGAGGCCGACTACCGGGCGCGGCTCTGGTTCGGGGACGCCGTGCGCACCGAGCTCAGGGTCACCAAGGTCGGCGCCAGCTCCCTCCACTACGCCTTCACGGTCCACGGCGAGCAGGGGGACGAGGCGGCCACCGGACGGATGGTCATCGCCCACTCGGCCGCCCGCGCCACCGGGTCCACCCCCTGGCCCGAGGACGTACGGGCCGTACTCACCACCGCGGGCCCGCAACGGGCCGAGCTCCTCATCGCTTCGGAACCACTGGGAGGCACGCCGTGCGCGTGGCAGTCATAGGAGGAGGACCCGGCGGGCTGTACTTCGCGGCCCTGGCCAAGCAGCTCTCCCCGCACTGGGAGATCACCGTCTGGGAGCGCAACGCCCCCGACGACACCTTCGGTTTCGGCGTCGTGTTCTCCGACGAGACCCTCGACGGCATAGCCCAGGCCGACCGCGAGACGTTCGAGGCCATGTCCGCGCGGTTCGCCCGCTGGACCGACATCGACATCCGCTACCGGGGCCGCACCCTCACCTCGGGCGGCCACGGCTTCGCCGCCCTCGGCCGCCGGCACCTGCTGCGGATCCTCCAGGAGCGCTGCTCCGCCCTGGCGGTCGACGTCCGCTACCGCACCGAGGCCCCGCCCGCCGCCGAACTCGCCGCCACGCACGACCTGGTGGTGGCCTGCGACGGCGTACGGTCGGCCACCCGCACGGCCTTCGCCGACACCTTCGGCCCCGACCTCGACGAACGCGCCGGCCGCTACATGTGGCTCGGCACGGACAAGGTCTTCGAGGCCTTCACCTTCATCGTCGAAGAGCGGGACTTCGGCACGCTCCAAGTGCACGCCTACCCGTACGACGACACCCGCTCCACCTTCATCGTGGAGATGTCCGAGGACTCCTGGCGCCGCGCGGGCTTCGCGGAGTCCGAGGACCGCGTCCTGCCGCCCGGCGCGAGCGACACCGAGAGCATCCGGCGCTGCGAGGAGCTCCTCGCGGACCATCTCGACGGCCACCGGCTCCTGCCCAACAACTCCAAGTGGCTGCGGTTCAGCACCGTCCGCAACCGCACCTGGCGCCGCGGCAACATCGTGCTGCTCGGCGACGCCGCCCACACCGCGCACTTCTCCATCGGCTCCGGCACCAAGCTCGCCATGGAGGACTCCCTCGCCCTGGCCGCCTGCCTGCACGAACACCCCGACGTGCCGAGGGCGCTCGCCGCGTACGAGGAGGAGCGCAAGCCCGTCGTGGAGTCGACCCAGCGGGCGGCCCAGGCCAGCCTGGAATGGTTCGAGCACATCGACCGGTACACCGGCCAGGACCCCCACCAGTTCGCCTTCAACCTGCTCACCCGCAGCCGCCGCGTCACCTACGACAACCTGCGCGTGCGCGACGAGGGCTTCACCAGCGCCGTCAACGGCTCCTCGCCCGTGCCGCCCATGTTCCGGCCGTTCCGGCTCGGCGGCCTGCTGCTGCGCAACCGGGTCGTCGTACCGCCCACCGCACTGGACACCGCCCGCGGCGGGGTGCCGGGCGACTTCGACCTCGTCCACCTCAGCACCCAGGCCCTCGGCGGCTCCGGCCTCGTCCTCGCCGGGATGACCGCCGTCAGCGCCGACGGCCGGGCCACTCCCGGCTGCCCCGGCCTGTGGAGCGACGAGCAGGAAGCGGCCTGGGAGCGCATCACCGGCTTCGTCCACGGCCAGTGCGACACCCTCATCGGCATCCAGCTCACCCACGCCGGACGCCGCGCGGCCACCGGCGACGGGCCGCCCGTAGCCGCCTCGGGCCTGGCCTGGGACGAGCTCAGCCGTCTGCCGCGCGAGGCCGACCGGGCCGACATGGACGCGATCGTACGGGACTTCGTGTCCGCGGCCCGGCGCGCCGACCGGGCCGGCTTCGACGCGCTGGAACTCCAGTACGGGCATGGCCACCTGCTCTCCGGCTTCCTCTCGCCGCTGACCAACCGGCGCACCGACGCCTACGGCGGAGACCTCGCCGGACGGCTGCGCCTGCCGCTCGAAGTGCTGCGCGCCGTACGGGCGGTGTGGCCCTTCGGCAAGGCCCTGCTCGTACGGATCTCGGCCGCCGACTGGGCCGAGGGCGGCCTGACCGAGGCCGATGCCGTGGCCATCGCCCGCGCCCTCGACGAGGCGGGCGCCGACGCCATCGACGTCTCCACGGGAGAGGTCGTCGCCCACGAACGGCCCCGGTACGGCCGCAGCTACCAGACCCCGTACGCCGACCTGATCCGCAACGCCACCGGCGTCCCCACCATCGCCGTCGGCGCGATCTCCACCTACGACGACGTGAACTCGATCATCCTGGCCGGCCGCGCCGACCTCTGCGGTGTCGGCCGCGCCCAGCTCCACGACCCCCTGTGGACCCTGCACGCCGCGGCCGCCCAGGGCTATCAGGGGCCCGCGGCGCCTTGGGCGCCGTCCTGGGCGGCGGGCCGCCGAAGGCCGCCCGCCGCCCGCACCGACCGGGTGCCGCCCCGCCTCGAACTGCTGCGCCCGGCAGCCGAACCCGTCCACCGGCGCTGGCTGCCGCGCGTCGCCGCGGCGCCCGCCCCCCGATAGCGGAGGTCCCCATGGACAACCTGCGCCGCTTCACGGCCGCGGCCGTCCAGGCCGCACCCGTCTACCTCGATCCCGCGGCCACCGTCGACAAGGCCGTTGCCCTGATCGCCGAGGCCGCCGGCAACGGCGCCGAACTCGTCGTGTTCCCCGAGGTGTTCGTCCCCGGCTACCCGTACTGGAACTGGACCGTGAACCCGGTCCAGGGCTCATCCTGGTTCGAGCGGCTCCGGGCCGCCTCGGTCGACATCCCCGGCCCGCACGTCGGCGCCCTGTGCGCCGCCGCCCGCCGGCACGGCATCACGCTGGTCATCGGCGTCAACGAGCGGGTCCCGTACAGCCTCGGCGTGCTGCACAACACCCTGCTCACCATCGGCCCGGAGGGCGAACTCCTCGGCGTGCACCGCAAGCTGGTGCCCACCTGGGCGGAGAAGCTCACCTGGACCGGAGGCGACGGCAGTTCGCTGCGGGTCCACGACACCCCCGTCGGGCCGCTCGGCGTACTGGCCTGCGGGGAGAACACCAACACCCTGGCCCGGTTCGCGCTCCTCGCCCAGGGGGAACTCGTGCACGCCTCCTGCTACATCGCCCTGCCCGTGGCCCCGGCCGACTACGACATGGCCGACGCGATCGCGGTCCGCACCGCCGCCCACAGCTTCGAGGGCAAGGTCTTCTCCGTCGTCGCCTGCTCCACCGTATCCCCGGAGATCGTCGACCTCCTCGCCGGGGACGACGAGGAACTGCGCAAGCAGTTCACCCGGCCGCGCAGCGCCCTGTCCGGGATCTTCGGCCCCGACGGCCGCCCGGTCAGCGAGCCCCTCGTCGACGACGAGGGCATCGTCTACGGCGAGATCGACCTGGCGCGCTGCGTCCAGCCCAAGCAGATGCACGACATCGTCGGCCACTACAACCGCTTCGACGTCTTCCGCCTCGAAGTCGACAACCGCCCCCGCCTGCCCGTCACGTTCACCGTGCCCCCGTGCCCCCCGACCACCCCCTCCGAGGAGGACGCATGACCACCGAGCAGGACGACACCGCCCTCGGCCGCGCCCGGGTGACCGACACCCCCGAACTCACCGCCTACTACGAGGAACTCGGCGCCCTGGACGCGGGCGCGCTGTGGACCGTCGCCAACGACATCGAGCCCTGGTACCCGCAGCCCAAGTCCGTTCCCGTGCTGTGGCGTTACGCCGATCTGCGCCCCCTCGTGCACAAGGCCCTCGGCCTGGTCCGGGCCGACGACGCCGGCCGCCGCGTGGTCATGCTCGTCAACCCCGGCCGCCGGGACGTCAGCGCCGCCGCCGGACTCCTCTACACCGGCCTGCAGATCATGGGGCCCGGCGAGGCGATGACCGCACACCGCCACCAGGCGGCCGCCCTGCGCTTCGTCCACGAGGGCACCGGGGCCTGGACGATCGTCGACGGCCAGAAGCTGAAGGTCGGGCCGCGCGACTTCGCCATCACCCCCAACGGCACCTGGCACGAACACGGCAACGAATCGGCCGACGAGCCCGTCATCTGGCAGGACGGACTCGACATCCCGCTGGTCAACGCCCTGGACGCCGGGTTCTACGAGGTGCACCCCGAGCTGTACCAGAAGCCCGGAAAGGTCATCAACTCCTCCGTCCTGACGTACGCGGCGCACCTGCTGCCGTACGGCTCGGAGAAGTGGACCCGGCCCTACTCGCCGCTGCTCGCCTTCCCCTGGGAGCAGACGTACGCGGCCCTGCTGGGCCTGGCCGAGGCCGAAGAGGGCTCCCCGTACGACGGGGTCATCGCCGAGTACACCAACCCGCTCACCGGCGGCTCGGTCATGCCCACCATGGGCGCCCACATGCAGCTGCTGCGCCCCGGCCAGGCCACCCGCGCACACCGCCACACCGGATCGGTGATCTACACGGCCGCGAAGGGCCGCGGGTTCTCGGTGATCGCCGGACGGCGGTACGAGTGGACCGAGGGCGACATCTTCTGCGTCCCGTCCTGGGCCTGGCACGAGCACCACAACCTGGATCCGTCCGAGGACGCCTGCCTGTTCTCCTTCAACGACTTCCCCGTCATGCGCTCGCTCGGTTTCCACCGGGAAGAGGCGTACGCCGACCACGGCGGCCACCAGCCCGTCACCGCCTGACCCCCGAGGAACCCCCATGCGACTGCTGACCTTCACCACCACCGCCGACTCCGCGGCACGCCTGGGCGCCGAGGCCGACGGCCTCGTCGTCGACCTGGCCGCCCTCGCCGACCGGGCCGGAGTCCGCCTCCCGCACGACCTGCTCTCCTTCATCCAGGCCGGCCCCGCCGCCCTGGAGACCGCCGGGCGGCTGCTCGCCGCGGATCCGGCGGACCGGCCCGCCGGATCCGTGCACCGGCTGGACGAGGTCACCCTGCGCGCCCCGCACCGCCCCGGCAAGATCATCGGGGTGGGCCTCAACTACGTGGAGCACGTGGAGGAGTCCAGCCGCAGCCTGGACACCGACAAGGAGCGCCCGCCGCGCCCGGTCCTGTTCTCCAAGCCGGCCACCGCCGTCACCGGGCCGGGTCAGCCCATCCTGCACAACGCCGACCTCACCACGCAGCTCGACTGGGAGTGCGAACTGGCCGTCGTCATCGGCCGCACCGCGTTCCGGGTCAGCGAGGAGGAGGCGTACGACCACGTCTTCGGCTACGGCATCGTCAACGACATCAGCGCCCGCGACCAGCGCCGCTCCGGCCAGTGGTTCTTCTCCAAGGGCCAGGACTCCTACGCCCCCTTCGGCCCGGTCGTCGTCACGGCGGACGCGATCCCCGACCCGATGGCCCTCGACCTCTCGCTGCGCGTCAACGGCGTCACCAAGCAGAAGTCGAACACCCGCCACATGCTCTTCCCCATCGCCCGCCTGATCGCCGACATCAGCTCCGGCATGACCCTGGAGCCGGGCGACGTCATCGCGACGGGATCGCCCTCCGGCGTCGGCGCCGGCATGGTCCCGCCGGAGTTCCTCGTCCCCGGGGACACCGTGGAAGCCACCGTCGAGCTGATCGGCACCCTGACCAACCCCGTCGTCGACGCCCGCTGAGGAGCACCCGTGCCCGACCGCACCGACCGCACCGAACGCACCTTCCGTATCGGCCAGATCGTGCCGAGCTCCAACGTCACCATGGAGACCGAGATCCCGGCGATCCTGCGGGCCCGCCAGAGCCTCTTCCCCGACGAGCGCTTCACCTTCCACTCCAGCCGGATGCGCATGACCCATGTGACGCCCGAGCAGCTCAAGGCCATGGACGCCGACTCCGACCGCTGCGCCGTGGAACTGTCCGACGCCCGCGTCGACGTCCTCGGCTACGCCTGCCTCGTCGCCATCATGAGCATGGGCCTCGGCTACCACCGCACCGCCCAGGAACGCCTGCACCTGCGCACCGCGGAGAACGGCGGCCCGGCGCCCGTGGTCACCAGCGCCGGGGCCCTGGTGCACGGGCTGCACACGCTCGGCGCCAAGAAGATCGTGCTGCTCGCCCCGTACATGCGCCCGCTGACCCGGACCGTCGTCGACTACCTCGGCCACGAAGGCATCGAGGTGCTCGACCACCGGGCCCTGGAGATCCCGGACAACCTCGACGTCGCCGCCCACGACCCGGCCCGGCTGCCCGGCCTGGCCCGGGCGCTGGAGTACGCCGAGGCCGACGCGGTCGTCCTGTCGGCCTGCGTGCAGATGCCCTCGCTGACCGCCATCGAGGAGGCCGAACAGCTGCTCGGCAAGCCGGTCGTGTCCGCGGCCGTCTGCACCGCCCACCAGATGCTGCGCGCCCTGGACCTCGAGGCCGTGGCCCCGGGAGCCGGGCACCTGCTCTCCGGCGCCTACGCGCGGGCCCCGCTGCCCAGGTAGCCCGAGGGGGCCGGAGGAGGGCTCGATATGATCGCGACCGCGTACAACGGAAGGCGATCATGTCGGACAGCCCCCTTCGGCCCAGCTCGTTGATCAACACGGTCTACGGGGCGTTCCTGCGTCGCCTCGGCGGCTGGATCTCCATCGCGGACCTGATCACGCTGATGGCCGAACTCGACGTCGACGGACCGGCCGTACGCTCGGCGATCTCCCGCCTGAAGAAGCGCGGAGTCCTCGAACCGGAGCGCCGCGGCGCCACCGGATACCGGCTCAGCCCGGCCGTCCACCCCGTCTTCGACGAGGGGGACCGCCGGATCTTCGCCAGCCTCGAACCCGCCGACCTCGCCGACGGCTGGGCCATGGCGGTCTTCTCCGTCCCCGAGTCCGAGCGCTCGCACCGCTACCAGCTGCGCACCCGGCTGACCTGGCTCGGCTTCGGCAACATCGCCCCCGGGGTCTGGCTGGCCCCCGGCCGGCTGCTCGACGACGCGCGCGGCATGCTGGAGCGGCTCGGCCTCAGCGACTACGTCCACCTGTTCGCCGCCGAGTACGCCGCCTTCAGCGACCTGCCCGACACGGTCAGCTCGTGGTGGGACTTCCCGGCGATCCAGACCCAGTACGCGGCCTTCACCGACACCTACGCGCCGGTCGCGGCCGCGCTCGCCGCCGGGCCGGACCCGGACCCCGCGCAGGCGTTCCGCCACTACGTGCCGCTGCTCACCCAGTGGCGCCGCCTGCCCTACCTCGACCCGGGCCTGCCGACCGAACTGCTCCCGGCGGACTGGAACGCGGTCGCGGCACGCCAGCTGTTCCAGCAGCTCCACACGGTGCTGCTGGAACCGAGCCTGCGCCACGTCCAGGACGTGACGGGCCTGCCGGGCTGACGGCCTTGCCGGCGCGGGCCGGGCCGACAGCACCGGCGGCGCCTAGCCGACGGACACGCGGTCGGGGTCCGGGCGGGATGCGCGCGGGGCGGCCTCGCGGCGGCCCCGGGCGGCGCCCGGGCGGAGCGGCCACCAGGTCCTGCGGCCGAGGAGCGCGGCGAGCGCGGGCACCAGCACGATGGACAGGACGAACGCCGACAGCATGATGCCGAGCGCCGTCGCGAAGCCGATCTGCCGGGTGGACGGGTTCACGTTGACGGCGAGGCTGCCGAAGGAGGCCGCCAGGACGACGCCGGCCGTGGCGATCGCGGGCGCGGTGTGCCGTACGGCCCGGGCGACAGCCTCGCGGGCCGGTCCGGGGCGTTCCATCTCCTCGCGTATGCGGTCGCTGATCAGGATGTTGTAGTCGGTGCCGAGGGCGACCACGAAGAGGAACAGCACCAGCGGGAGCACGAAGTTGACGCCGGGCTCGTCGAGCAGGTGCTGGAAGAAGAGCGCGGAGGCGCCGAGGGTGGCGGCGAACCCGAGGCCGACGGCGGTCATGAGGATCGCGGGGGCGAGCAGGCTGCGCAGCAGGACGAGCAGGATGAGGGCGATCAGTACCGCGGCGACCGGGAAGACGATCCGGAGGTCGTGGTCGACGGCGGTGGAGATGTCGGCGAAGACCGCGGCCGTGCCGCCGACATGGGCCTCGGTCCCCGCGGGGACGGCGCCGGCGACCGCGGCGCGGACGGGCCCCGAGACGAGGTCGCGGGCCTGTTGGGTCTGCGGCCCCGGGGTGAGGTAGAGGTCGAAACGGGCCGCCGTGCGCTCCTCGTTGAGGGTGGTCGGGCCGATCCTGCCGACGCCGTCGACCGCGCCGAGGGCCCGGGGCAGGGCCTCGATCCGCTCGGGGTCGAGGGCGCGGCCGTCCTTCGCGGTGACGTAGACCGTGGCCGGGTCGGACACCCCCGCGGGCAGGGCGCGGGAGATCTCGGCGGCGGTGGCCGCGGCCGGGGTCTCGTGGTTGCCGCCGCCCTGGCCGAAGTCCATCCGGATGCCGGCCAGTCCGGCCGAGAGGGCGCCCAGCAGGGCGACGGAGGCGAGGACCAGGCGCAGCGGACGGCGGGCGACCAGGGCGCCGAAGCGGGCGGCCGTACCCTCCGCCGGCTGCCGCTTCAGGGCGCGCGAGGGCCAGAACATCCGGCGTCCGGTGGCCGCGAGCAGCGCGGGCATCAGGGTCAGGCTGGCCAGCAGCATGACCAGGACCGATACGGCGATGGCGGGGCCGAGGACGCGGAACTGTCCGAAGGTCGCGACGGCGAGGGTGGCGAAGGCGGCCACGATCGTCAGGGCGGCCGATGTGACGGCCGTGCCGACCCGGGCGCTGACTTGCGCGGCCGCCTCCCGGGCGGGCTGGTCGGGGCGGGAGCGCAGCTGTTCGCGGAAGCGGAAGAGCAGGAAGAGGAAGTAGTCGACGCCGATGCCGATGAGCACGACGCTGATCATGCTGGGGGTGGAGGGGTCCAGCTTGATGCCCGTGAGCATCGCGGCGCCGATCACCGTGCCCGCCGCGGCCCCGCCGACGACGACCACCGCGAGCAGCGGCACCAGGGCGGCCAGGACGCTGCGGAACACCAGGATGTTGATGAGCACGATCAGGCCGACCATGGCGATGCCGACGACGGTCTGGGTGGTCTTCTCGGCGTCGGCCGTGTCGGTGAGGTCGGCCAGGCCGCCGGTGAAGCCGGTGCGCATCCCGGCCTGCTCGAACGCCTCCTCGGCCCGGTCGTGGAAGACGCGGTAGACGCGCTGGAGGCCGGGGTCCAGGGAGTTGCCGGTCAGCTCGACGGTGAGCAGCCCGAAGGCGCGGTCGGGTGCGGTCATCGCGGGACTGACCGCGGGGGTCTGGGAGTGGTCCTCGTTCAGGAAGGCGGGCGGCTCGTCCTCCTTCGGCGCGGGCATCTCGACGCGCCGGCCGGCCAGCTGTCCGGCGACGGCGGCGATGCTCCGCTCGTCGGCCTCGGTGAGGGGCGCGCCGTCGGCGCGGGCCACGAGCAGGGTCACCGCGTTGCCGTCCGGTTTCACCCCGAACTCCTCCTCGGCGACCCGCAGTGCGGCGGCCGAGTCGTACCGCGCGGGCAGGAACGCGCCGCTCTGGGTCTCGGTCACCCGGTAGACCAGGGGCTGGCTGAGCACGGACAGGAAGATGCCCAGCACCGCCCAGACGGCGATGACCTTCCACGGGCTGCGGGTGGAGAACCCGGTCAGGGCGCGGATCACGTTGTTGTCCTTCGGAGGTGGGTGGTTCGCCGGGGTCTCCCGGCCGATGTCCAGCTCATCAGCGGGGAGCGGGCGAATCGTCCGAGCGCGGGAGGAGACGGCGCCCGGGAGCGGGGGCCGGGCCGGAGCACCGACCAGGACCCTGGTCCTGGTCCGGGATCCGCCCCGGGGCCCGGGGCCGGGCCGGAGGCCGGTGCCAGAATGGATCACGAGACGACGGCCGGTCGTGCGCACCGGCGGTCGGCGGGGGCGCCCGCGGGGGAGGACACAGCATGCCGAAGAGACCAGCCGCCCGGGAGGGTTCCCGGCCCGGCGGAGCCCGGCCGGACGGAGCCCGGCCCGACCGCGACGCCCTGCCCTGGACCCGCAACGACGCGCTGGTCACCGTTGGGGCGGCCGTCGTGGACCTGCTCAGCTTCTCCTTCGGCAGCCAGCTCGACCGCGGGTACGTCCCGCCGGCCGGGTGCGTGCTGCTGGTGGTGGCCGCCCTGCCGCTGCTGGCCCGGCGCCGCGCCCCGCTGGCCACCCTCGCGGCCGTCCTGCTGACCGACCTGGCCCTGAACCTGAGCGTGCCGGTGGGGCAGCACTTCACGGCGACGACCGTGGTCGCCCTGTACACGGTCGCCCGGTCCCGGCGCGCGGCCGTGGTGGCGGCGGCCGCGTTCGTCTGCGCGGTGATGCCGCTGGTGGGCCGCTCGTCGCTGCCGGGGACCGTGGACGTGGTCGGCAGCCTGGCCAACGTACTGCTCGTGCTCGTCACCGCGGCCGCGATGAACCGCTGGCACCGTGAGAACGAGGCCAACCGCCGCCTCCTCGCCGACCGTGCGGTGGCCGACGAACGCCGCCGCATCGCCCGGGAGCTGCACGACATCGTGGCCCACCACATCACCACCATGCAGCTGATGGCCGGGGGCGCCCGGGCCAACCTGCGACACGACCCGGAGACGGCCCGGGAGGCGCTGGTCACCCTGGAGGGGTCCGGACGGATGGCGCTGCGCGAGATGCGACAGCTGCTGGACGTGCTGCGGGCGGGCGACGAGGCGGAGGAGGCGCCCACGGCCCCGCAGCCCGGGGTCGGGGACCTGCCCGGGATCGTCGCCGAGACCTGCCGGGCCGGGCTGCCCGTCGAACTGGACGTGCGCGGTGAGGAGCGCCCGTTGCCGCCGAGCGTGGGCCTGACCGTGTTCCGCATCGTGCAGGAGGCGCTGACGAACGCGCGCAAGTACGCGGGCCGGGCGCGGGCTTCCGTACGGCTGACGTACGGGGCGCACGGGCTGTCCGTGGAGGTGTCGGACGACGGGGCGGGAGCCGCGGCCGCGCCCGCCGGGTCCGGCTACGGTCTGCTGGGCATGCGGGAGCGGGTCGCCCTGCACGGCGGCACGCTGGAGGCCGGACCGCTGGCCGGGGGCGGGTTCCGGGTGGCGGCCCGGCTGCCGCTGACGGCCGAGGAAGGGGTACGGGCATGAGCGGCGGGAGCACGGCGGCGATCCGGGTGCTGATTGCGGACGACCAGCCGCTGGTGCGGCGCGGGCTGGCTCTGATCCTCGCCCCCGACCCGGCGTTCGAGGTGGTGGGCGAGGCCGCCGACGGCGAGGAGGCGGTGGCCCTCGCGCACCGGCTGCGGCCCGACGTCGTCGTCATGGACATCCGGATGCCGGTGCTCGACGGGGTCGGCGCGACCGAACGGCTCGCGCGGACGCTGCCCGAGTGCCGGGTGCTGGCACTGAGCACCTTCGACATGGACGAGTACGTGGTCGCCGCACTGCGCGCCGGCGCCTACGGCTTCCTGCCCAAGGACATCTCACCGGAGGAACTGGTCGCGGCGGTACGGGTGGTGCACACCGGGGAGGCAGCCGTCGCACCCCGGCTGCTGACCCGGCTGATCTCCGCCTACGTCCTGGCCCCGAGCCGGCCGCGGCCGCCCGCGGCGGCCCTGGGCGACCTCACCCCGCGCGAGCAGGAGGTGTGGCGGCTGATGGCCACCGGGCTCGACAACGCGGAGATCGCCCGGGCCATGGACATCAGCGTGTCCACCGTGAAGAACCACATCACCAGCCTCTTCGGGAAGCTCCCGGTCCGCGACCGCGCCCAGGCGGTGATCGCCGCGTACGAGACCGGGCTGGTCCAAGCGGGCGGCCCGGGCTAAGGCGTCTCGTGCGGCAGGATGATGGTGACCCCGCGGCCCGGGGCCGTGCCCATCGCGGCGAGCGCTGCCGGGGCCGCGTCGAGCGGGATCGCCGAGGTGACGAGCAGGTCCGGGCGCAGGCTCCCGGAGCGGACGAGTTCCATCATCGGCGGGTAGGCGTGCGCCGCCATCCCGTGGCTCCCGATGATCTCCAGCTCCCAGCCGATCACACGCTCCATCGGCAGCACCGTCCCGCCGGCCGCCACCGGCAGCAGCCCGACCTGCACGTGCCGCCCCCGGCGGCGCAGCCCGTCCAGCGAGGCCGCGGCCGTGGCCGGCGACCCCAGGGCGTCCAGCGACAGGTGCGCGCCCCCGCCGGTCACCTCCCGCACGGCGGCCGCGGTGTCGGCCGTCCGCGCCGCGTCCACGCAGTGCGCGGCCCCGAACCGGCGCGCCAGCTCCAGCGCCCCGGGCGCCCTGTCCACGGCGACCACCCGTGCCCCGGCCGCAGCCGCGATCATCACGGCGGAGAGGCCGACGCCGCCGCAGCCGTGCACGGCGACCCACTCGCCCGCCGCGACCCGCCCCTGCGCGACGACCGCGCGGAAGGCCGTCGCGAAGCGGCAGCCGAGCCCCGCCGCGGTCGCGTACGACAACTCCCCGGGCACGGCCACCAGGTTCACGTCGGCATGGTCGAGGGCCACGTACTCGGCGAAGGATCCCCAGTGCGTGAACCCGGGCTGCGTCTGGCGCGCGCACACCTGGTGGTCGCCCGCCGCGCAGTCGGCGCAGCTTCCGCAGGCGCACACGAACGGCGCGGTGACCCGGTCGCCGATCCGCCAGTTGGCGACGCCCGGCCCCACCGCCTCCACCACGCCCGCCAGTTCGTGGCCCGGCACGTGGGGGAGCACGATGCCCGGGTCGTGCCCCATCCAGCCGTGCCAGTCGCTGCGGCACAGACCGGTGGCCTCCACCCGCACCACCACCCCGGCCGTGGGCGGACGCGGGTCCGCGACCTCCCTGACCTCGGCCGGCTCGCCGTACCGGTCGAACACCACCGCGCGCATGGAACCACCCTCCGCTCGACTGCCCGCAGGCTACCCGGCCTCGTCCGGGAGGGAGGCCCGGGCCAGCGCGAGCACTCCGGCGCAGATCAGGGCCAGGCCGAGCAGTTGCGGCAGCAGCCACCAGTGGGCCCGCAGGTGCTCCTCGTACAGCAGCACGCCCAGCGCCACGCTGACGCTCGCGTCCCCGAGGGTCAGCGCGGGCTGCGAGGCGACCAGCGGGCCGCCCTGCATGGCGTGTTCGAGCAGCAGCAGCGCGCAGACGCCGCTCGCGGCGAAGGCGTACGTCTCCCAGGTGGTCAGGAACGCGCCGATGCCGCGCCCGTCGAGGACGTGCATCGCGGACTTCATCAGGGCGGCGGTGAGGGCGTAGCAGACGGCGGTGGCCGCGCCCAGGCAGCCGGCCCGCATCCGCCCGGGCGGTCGGCGCAGCCCGGCCACGGCCAGCAGGGCCACCGCCACCCCGCACGCGGCCAGGGCCAGCATCCAGCGGTCCGGCGGTACGTCCGTACGGTTCCCCCGCGGCGAGGCGGCCACCAGCACGATCCCGAGCCCGGCCACCACCCCCGTCACGGCGAGCCACAGCGCCCCCGGCAGCCGGGTCCGCGTCACCAGCGAGGCGATCAGCAGCGCGAGCGGCAGCTCCAGGACGAACAGCGGCTGTACGAGGGCCAGCGCGCCCGTGGCCAGCGCGACGGCCTGCCCGACCCCGGCGGCGATCACCGCCAGGATCCCGGCGAGCCACAGCGGCCGCCGCAGCAGGTCGAGGACGAGGCCGAACCGGAAGCCCTTGCTCTGCGGCACGGTGAGCGCGGCCCGCCGCTGGAGCACGGTCGCCAGTGCGTTGCTGAACGCCGCGAACAGCGCGAAGAGGACCGGCAGGACGAAGCCCATGCCCCCGATCCTCACCGATCCCGGCCGTCAGGGCGCCGCGACACTCCCGGAGCCGACGCGTCCGCTGCCGGCCCGGCGCAGGGCCAGCGCCGCCAGGGCCTCGGGGGCGCCCGGCTGGCCGCGGAATCCGGGGAAGGCGTTCACGTCGACGATCAGCGGCCGCCCGCCGCCGGCGTCGATGATGTCCACGCCGTAGACGTCCAGCGCGAAGGCCTCGCCCGCGGCCCGTACCAGAGCGGGCCACCCGGCGGGCAGTTCGGACGGGTCCAGCGGCAGGTTGGGCCCGCGCCCGCCCGGCGACAGCTCGGAGCGGCGCACGGCCGCGAAGACCCGGTCCCCGACCGCCCACAGCTTGTGGTCCCAGCCGCTGTTGGGCGCGAAGTCCTGCACCACGACCGGTTCTCCCGGCCACCGCGCCGCCAACTCCCGCAGCCCGGCGGCATCGTCCACCCGGGCCACCAGGTCGCCGCGGCGGCTGCGCCGGCTCTTGACCACCACGGGGGAGGACAGCGGCAGGCCGGTCGCCGCCCATGCGGCGAGGGTGCCGACGGTCCGGGTCGCGGCGAACGGCAGCCCGGCCCGCAGCGCCAGCTCGGCCATCGCAGTACGGTCCTGGCACAGGGCCGTCGCCGCCGCGGTGTTGACGACCGGGGCGCCGCGCCCCTCCAGCCGCCGCGCGAGCTCCAGGGCCCGCTCGGTCCGCGACTTCAGCAGGTACACGTCGGCCACCGGGCCGGGGACCCCGTCCGCCGTGGCCGGATCGAGGGCCTCGACGACGTGCTCGGGAGCCAGCAGGGCGGTGGCGGCCGCCAGCAGCGGATGACCGGGCTCCGGAGTGATCAGACCGATCCTCACGCGCCGTCCACCGCCCCCGCGGGCACCTGCGCCGGGATCGACAGCGGCAGCGCGTACGAGCGCGCCGGCACCGCCGCCGGGAAGGGGGAGCTGCCCGTGCGCGCCAGGTCCAGGACCGCCCGGGCCACCCGCGCGGCCGCGTCCGGCACCTGACGGAAGCTCGGGAAGTCGTTCACGTCCACGACCACCGGCCCCTCCGGGCCGAGCAGTACGTCCACCCCGTACAGGTCGAGTCCGTACACCGCCCCCACCTGCGCGGCGATCGCCGCGACCTCGGCCGACAGCGGCACCCGGCGCTCCCGCACCGCGGGGTCGGGGTGCAGCGGGGAGCACCGCTCGGTCGCGAACAGCTCCCCGCCGACCGCGTACACCTTGATGTCGGTGCCCGAGTTGGGCACGTACGGCTGGGCGATGAGCAGGCCCTCGCCCGCCAGGGCGGGCAGCATCTCCTCGAGCCGTTCCGGCGAGGACACCAGGTGCACGGCCCGGCCGGAACTCCCGTCGGCCGGTTTCACGACGAGGGGGTACTCGGCCGCCGGTATCTCCCGCAGCAGCTCGGGACGGGCCGCCGCGTAGGTCGGCGGCAGCGGCAGCCCCCGGGCGCGGCCGATGGCGGCGGCCAGCGCCTTGTCCCGCACACCGCGGATCGAGCGGGCGTCGTTGACCGTGGTCAGGCCCGCCGAGGCCGCGACCTCGAGCAGGGTCAGCCCCGGTCCGCCGGAGACCGTCTTGAGCACCCAGGCGTCGTGCGAACCGGCGTCCACCGCCTCGGTCATGCGCAGCAGCGAGCCTCCCGGCCGTACCACGTCGACCCGGTGCCCCCACGCGGTCAACTGGCGGATCACCTCGTTCGGCATGCCGTCGTGGCGGTAGTGCTCCTCCACCAGGAAGCAGAGCCTCATGGACCTTCCCCATATTCCCCGGACGTCCGCCGATCCCGTCCGGCGAGTTGTGACGTCACAGGATGTCATGGACCGCAATGTGATGATCGGTCCAGGTGTGCGGGAACTGCCGCGCTCCGCGCGGGTCCGCCCGCGAACGGGGGCGGGGAGCACCGGTCGAGGACATGCGGGAGCCCGGGAGCACGAGGTGCTCCCGGGCTCTGTCACCTGCGCGCCCCGATGGCCGGGGCGCCGGGTCACACCGGTACGGACACGAACGTCCTGCCCGCCTCGTTCTCGACCAGGACCGCCTTCACGTTCGCCGGATCCACGGCCGCCGAGCCGTCCAGCGACGCGCCCTTGCCGCCGCCGTTCTCCTGGCCGACCACCCAGCCGCCCGCGGTGGTGCGCGTACCGTCCTTCGCGACGACGACCAGCCGGCACCGCTCGCCCGGCGGCACGCCCGTGACCGCGGCCTGCACCCGGACCCACTGGGTGGCGGGAGTCATCTGCACGGTCATCCGCGCACCGGTGCGCGGATCGGTGGCGGAGGCCACCTTGGTCCCGGGCGCGGGCGGCGAGGGAGCCGTCGACACCGTCGGCGAGGGCTGGGGCAGGGCGACCGCCCCCGGATCGCCGGAGCCCAGCTGGGCACCGGCCCAGAACACGGCGGCCAGGGACGCCGCCGCGGCCAGTCCCGCGAGCCCCGCCCGCCGGCGCCGCTCACCGGCCCGTTCGCCGCGCATCTGCCGCAGGGTGCGCCGGAGCAGCAGGTCCCCGCCCTGCGGCGGCCCGTCGAGGAACGCCTCCTCGGGCACCTCGCCCAGTGCCGCCTCCATCTCGCGCAACGCGGCCACCTCCTCCCGGCACTGCACGCACCCGCTCACGTGTTCCTCGACCCGGCGGACCTCCGTTTCGTCCAGGACGCCGAGCACGTACGGGCCGAGCTGTTCTTCCTCCTCGTGCCGCTGCCGGTTCATGCCACCACCTCACGCAGTCCGGCGGGCTGCTGGGGCGGCCTGCCCGATCGTTTGCCTTGTCTGGAAGCGCCGTCCCCGGCGCCGTTGTCCCGGAAGACGTCGCGCAGGGCCTTGAGCGCGTAGTGCGAACGCGATTTGACCGTGCCGGCGGGGATGCCGAGGCTGTCGGCCGCCTCCGCGACGCTCAGCTGCCGGTAGTACAGCTCCCGCAGCACGTCCCGGTGTTCCGGGGACAACTGGTCGAGTGCGCCCAGCACCGTCATCGTGTCCACGACGGAATCGGCGTGGTCCCCCTCCACCGGGGGAGTGGCCGCGGCTCCGGACACCTCCGGCGGCCGTGCGGCCTTGGCCCGGTACCGGTCCGTGATGATGTTGCGGGCCACCGTGAGCAGCCAGCCGCGCACCGAGCCCTTCCCGTTCACCAGGACCTCGGAATGCCTCCAGGCCCGGATCAGCGTCTCCTGGACGATGTCCTCGGCGGCGGCCCGGTCTCCGGTCAGCCGGGTGGCGTACGCGAGCAGGGCGTGGCCGTGCTCCTCGTAGACCGACCTGATCAGTGCCTCATCGGTCGAGCCCCGCCGAGTGCGGGGCCACAGTGGTCCGGCCATCTCACCCTCTCCGTCTTCCTCGCTTTGCGTGGTGCGGTCGGACACACGCCGCCCGCGCGAACCCGGTTCACGTGACGTGCGTCACTTCCGGATCCGGTGCGCGTGCCTCACATCCGGCAGTCGCGGCCCTCGTTGAGGCACGCCACGACCTCGGCCATCTGCCGGTCGGTCATCGCGTTCACGAACATGCCGTGGTCCGTCTTCGGGCTGTGCCGCTGCTCGGGGAAGGAGTCCAGCGCGAGGGGTGCGCCCGCGGGGACCTCGTAGGAGAGGGAGACGCGCAGCTCGGGCACGGGGAAGGTGCCCCGCGGGCAGACGCCGTTGCCGGCCGGGAACTTCAGGTGCGAACGGTGGCCCTCGCCGATGGTGTCCAGGCCGTTCCAGCAGCTCGGGAAGACCAGGGTGCGCGTGACGAGGTCGCCCTGCGGGCAGCGCGGGTAGCGGGTGGTGGGCCGGTCCGGGGTGCTCGAACAGCCCCAGCGGGCCCGTACGTCGGCGTCGCCGGCCGCGGTGTGGGCGACGGCGTCGCCGGTCATCCCGCGCAGGAAGCGGGGCATCGCCACCACCTTGCTCACCGGGCTGCCGCGGAACTCGACCCGCACCGAGGACTCCGGCAGGATCCGCCCGGCGTTGCCGTGCCTCGCCGAGCTCTCGTGCGGGCGGGTGCCCGGCAGGTCCGGGCGGCGCAGGACCGGCCAGTAGTAGGTCGACCGGTCGCCGCCGCGGCAGCTGGTGGCGGCCGCGTCGAGGGAGGCGTCGGTGGACATGGCGTCCGTGGACAGGTTCCCGACGTACGCGTGCGTGTGGTGGGCGCCCGCCGGCAGGCCGGGCGAGACCACCAGGTTGTCCTCGTTGTAGTGGCCCTCCTCGTTGCGCCCGCATTCCACGACCACCGAGCCGGCCGAACTGTCGGCTCCCGGGGCGGGAATGGGCTCGGTTTTGCGCGGAACGTCGGCTATGTCCACGTAGTCGGAGGGTGCCGGACGGGAGCCCGCCGCCCCGTGGTGCGGACCGGCCGCTCGCGAGGCCCCGAGGACGGCGGCGAGCAGCCCGCCGCCCAGGACCAGGCAGATGACGACAGCGAGCAGTCGGCGTTCTTTCCCCATGGCGGTCACCGTCGCCGGTGGCGCCACCCGAGTCAACCTGGCATCCGCAGGGCGGGCCGCGCCGCCGCCGGGGCCGCGCACCGGGCCCGCTTGCCGCTCCGGGCACCGACCGCGCAGAGTACGGCGTATGACACGCGAGATGACGCCCGCCGAGCTGCTGAACGCCCTCGCCCGCACCCGTGCCTCGCTGGACGGCGCCGAGGTGACCTACTGGTGGTCGGGCGACGTCTACACCTGGGGGCCCGGCGAGCCCCACCAGCGCCTCTTCGGCTTCGAAGGCCTCAACGTCGCCCGGCTCGTCGGCGACGAGGAGACCGGCGGCTACCGGCTGCTGTCGCGGGAGGCCGCCTTCTACCTCGACCCGCTGACCCGGGAGATCCTGGACACCTGGGAGGGCCGGCAGGTCGTGCACGTCTGGAACGACCCGGCCAACCAGAGGCTGCGGCCCTACCCGGTCCCGGTGACCGAGCTGGGCGGCCAGGTCTGCTTCAGCCTGGAGATCCCGCTGGCCTACCCCTCGCCGCTGCCGGTCGCGCAGTACCCGGCCCAGTCGGCCGACGACACCTACCGGGCGCTGGAGCTCTTCCAGTTCTTCGCGCCCGCCGAGGCGCTGACCACCGACGCCCCCAGCGTCCCCGCCACGATGTCCTGGACCCGGATGTCGCCGTGGCTGCCCTGGATGGAACAGGGGCAGCGGCCCGGCGGCCTCGCCTTCCACTGCCGCGGCCGCAAACTCGGCTCCTACGCGGAGGTCCCCGAGCGCACCCGCGCCTACATTTCCGCCCAACACCCCGAATTCGCCCGGTCTCCGGACAAATGGACCGCGCCGAACGAGACGAGCTGGACGTACTACCGCAAGCTCTTCCCGCCGAGCGGCGGCGCGGACGGCACCCCCGCATCCGCCTCCTGAGGACCCGCCCGCCGCCGGTCCCCCTCCCGTCGTACGGGGGACCGGCAGGGGGCGGACAAGGGTTTTCCCCGTATCGCGTTCATCCCCGCGTTGCCTACTGTCTGCCCATCGGCGATCTTCCCCTGACCCGACGGCCGACACGCCAACCCCACATGGCATGATGCCGTCCCATCAGGGGGAATCTTCGGTACCGACGTTGCCCTGCCCCACCGTCGAGGCGGGGGCAACGTGGCGTGCGGCGGCGGCCGGGACGAGTTCGACCAGCTCGCTCCCGGCCCCGCGGCCGCCGGTCACCTCCCACACTGCACCGACCGGCCGCTCCGGCCTGCCCGGAATCGGCCCACGAAAGGGACCTTCGTGCACGCATCGAGACGCAGGCTCATATCCGTGGTGGCGATGTCCGTCACCCTGCTCGCCGGCTCCGCCACCGCCTCCGTGGCCGTCGCCGCCGACGTTCCGGGTTCGTCGGCCGCCGCCGTCGCCGCCACCGCCCCGGTCGAGAACCTCATCGTCGGATACAAGACCTCCGCCTCCGAGGCCAGTTCCAACACCGCCGCCGCCGACGACGCCACGGCCAAGGGCAAGAAGGCCGGCAAGAAGGCGAAGTTCGACCGCCGCCTCGGCACCGGAGCGGCCCTGGTCAACCTCGGCTCGGCCACGGCCCCCGCCGACGCCGCCAAGGTCATGGCCCAGTTCCGCGCCGACCCGGACGTCGCCTACGTCGAGGTCGACGCCCGCGCCTACGCGATGGCCACGCCGAACGACACCGAGTACTCCAAGCAGTGGGACCTCTTCGAGCCCACCGCCGGCATGAACGTTCCTGCCGCCTGGGACAAGACCACCGGCTCCGGCGTCACCGTCGCCGTGATCGACACCGGCTACGTCGCCCACTCGGACCTCGCCCCGAACGTCGTCGCCGGCTACGACTTCATCAGCAACGCCACCTACGCCCGCGACGGCGGCGGCCGCGATGCCAACCCCGCCGACGAGGGCGACTGGAACGCGACGGACAACGAGTGCGGCCTGGGCTCCAGGGCCAGCGGCTCCTCCTGGCACGGCACCCACGTGGCGGGCACCATCGCCGCGGCCACGAACAACACCAAGGGCATCGCGGGCATCGCGTACAACGCGAAGATCCAGCCCGTGCGCGTCCTCGGCAAGTGCGGCGGCACCACCTCGGACATCGCCGACGCCATTACCTGGGCCTCCGGCGGCACCGTCGCGGGCATCCCGGCGAACGCCACCCCCGCCAAGGTCATCAACATGAGCCTCGGCGGCTCGGGCGCCTGCAGCGCCACCTACCAGAACGCCATCAACGCCGCCGTCGGCCGCGGCACGACCGTCGTCGTGGCCGCCGGCAACAGCAACTCCGACGCGGCCGGCTTCACGCCCGCCAGCTGCAACAACGTGATCAACGTGGCCGCCAGCAACCGCACCGGCGACCGCTCCTTCTACTCCAACTACGGCGCGAGCATCGACGTCGCCGCCCCGGGCGGTGAGACCCGCCGCGGCACCGACACGCCCGGCACCGTCACCACCCCCGAGAACGGCATCCTCTCGACGCTGAACGCGGGCACCACCACCCCCGGTGCCGAGAACTACAAGCCGTACCAGGGCACCAGCATGGCCGCCCCGCACGTCGCGGGCCTCGCCGCCCTCGCCGTCGCCGCCAAGCCCTCGCTGACCCCGGCCCAGATCGAGGCGGCGATCAAGAACAACACCCGCCCGCTGGCCGGCGTCTGCACCGGCGGCTGCGGCACCGGTCTCGCCGACGCGGCCGCGACCATCAACGCCGTCACCTCCACCACGCCCCCCGGCCTGGAGAACGGCACGGACTACACCATCGGTGACAACACCACCGTGGAGAGCCCGATCACCGTCACCGGGAAGACCGGCAACGCCCCGGCCGCCCTCAAGGTCGGCGTGAACATCGCGCACACCTACATCGGCGACCTGAAGGTCGACCTGATCGCCCCCGACGGCACCGCGTACAACCTGCACAACCGGACCGGCTCGGGCACCGACAACATCAACCAGACGTACACCGTCAACGCCTCCTCGGAGGTCGCGAACGGCACCTGGAAGCTCCGGGTGAACGACAACGCCGGCGGCGACACCGGCAAGATCGACTTCTGGAGCCTGACCTTCTGATCAGCTTCCGGTTCGACCGCCAATTCGGCCTGACGGGCCGATAGTACGGACCAGAACCCACTCCGCGGGCCCGCCGGTGCACATGTACCGGCGGGCCCGACGGCTTTTCCCGTCACCTGGCTGATTTCTGCGTCACAATCCGTGTTCACCCGGCATCCGACCTCGTATTGTCGCGTCTCACAGGAATGGCACAGGAGCTGGGGACCGAGAGGCTGGTGGCTGTGCGTGGTGGCGGCGACGGGGAACGCTGACACAAGTGTCGGACAGGACGAACTGGTCGAAGCGGTCGGCCGTGCGCTGACCTCGCACGGCCGGGCCCTGCTCACCGGACCCGCGGGCGCGGGCAAGACCGAGGTGGTCCGCGCCGTCGCGGCGGCCGCCGAGTCGCGCCGCGAGACCGTGCTGCGCCTCGCGCCCGAGGCCGCCGACCAATGGATACCCGAGGCCTCGGCCGCGGCCCTGCTGGCCACCGTTCCGGGCGCCGCCCTCGAACGGCTCTCCGGCCCGCAGCGCACCGCCATCGCCCTCCTGTGCCGCGAGACCGACGCCCCCCGCGCCGGCCGCGACCACGTCGCCCTGCGCCTCGCCGTCGTCGAGGTCCTGCGGACGCTCGCCGCCCGCCACCCCGTCCTGCTCGTCCTCGACAACGCCCAGTGGCTCGACGCCGAGAGCACCGACCTGCTCCGCTTCGCACTGCGCCTGACCCCGCCCCGGGTCCGCGTCCTGGTCGCCGAATGCGTCCAGGGCGGCGCACCGGTCGGCGAGTCCCTCTGCGGCACCGGCGCCCCCGCGATCCGGGTCCCCCCGCTCGGCGCCGACGAGATCGCCGAACTCCTCGTCCGCCACGGCCTGCCCGCCCGCCTCGCCGGCCGGATCCACCAGGCCAGCGGCGGCAACCCGCGCCTCGCCCTCGCCCTCGGCCACTCCCTCGCCGAAGCCGCCGTGGCCCGCGACGGCAGCGCCCACCACGCCGACACCCTGCCCGTCTCCGGGCAGGCCCGCGAAGTGGCCCGCAGACTGCTCGCCGAAGCCCCCGCCCAGGCCCGCCGCACCCTGCTCCTCGCCGCACTGGCCGCCCGCCCCACCACCGCCCTGCTGCGCCGGGCCGGACGCCCCGACGCCGAGGCGGAGTTGGCCGAAGCGGAACGGGCCGCCCTGGTCAGGGTGGGGGAGGACGGCAGCGTGGAGTTCACCGCCGGCGCCCTGCCCACCGCGCTCGCCGCCGACGCGGGCTGGCCCGAGCGCTCCGCCGGCCACGCCGCGCTCGCCGAGGCCGTCGACGACCCCGTGCAGGCCGTACGCCACCGTGCGCTGGCCGTGGACACCCCCGACAAGTGGCTCGCCGCGGAGATCACCGAGGCCGCCGCGGTCTGCCGCCGCCGCGGCCAGCGGGCCCTCGCCGCCGAACTCGGCCTGCTTGCCGCCGAGCGCACCCCCTCGCACCTGGCCGGTGAGGAACTCGCCCGCCTCGTCAACGCCGCCGAGGACGCCGGCTGGGCCGGCCGCGCCGACCTCGCGCGCCGCGCCACCCGGGCCGTCCTGGCCCGCGACGCCTCGCCCGCCAGCCGGGTCCGGGCCCGCCTGGCGGTCATCGACGCCGCCGGGCAGGCGCTGGGCGCCCTCGACGAGACCTTCGCGTACGCCATGGCCGACGCCGCCGGGGACCCCTCCCTCGAAGCCGCCGTCCAGCTGCGCATCGCCTGGAAGCACAACCTCAGCGACGGCGACCCGGTCCGCTCCCGCGACGCCGCGGCCCGGGCCGGAGCCCTCGCCGCACTCGGCGGCGACCAGGTCGCCGAGGCCATGGCCCTGACCGTACGGGCCCGCATGGGCCGCATCCTCGGGGACCCCGGCGCCGAGGCGATCCTCGCCGAGGCCCTCGCCCTGCCCGCCCCCGAAGTACCGCTCGGCATGCGCAACGCGCCCCAGTACCTCGCCGTACGGCACGCCCTGTTCGACGACCGGCTGGACGACGCCCGCAAGCAGCTGATGGTCCTGCTGCCCGCCGTCCAGCGCACCGGATCCGCCGAGGACGTCTTCGAGGTCCTGCGCAGCATCACGGAGGTCGAACTGCGCAGCGGCCGGTGCACGGCCGCCTCCGCCCGCGCCCGCCAGGCCCTGGAGCTGACGATCGAGGCGGGTCTCTCACCCGGACCCGCCTGGTACGTCGCCGCGATGGCCGAGGCCACCGGAGGCAGCTTCGCCCGCGCCGCCGGATACGCCCGGCGCGGCATCCAGGCCTCGCAGGAGGAGCACGACCAGGTCTTCCTCTCCCGCAGCCTGCACGCGCTCGGCCTGGTCGAACTGGCCACCGGGGAGGCGGCGAAGGCGGTGGCCACCCTGCGCCGGGTCGCCGAGCTGGAAGCCGCCCAGAAGGTGGTGGACCCCTCGATCCTGCGCTGGCACGGGGAGCTGGCCGAGGCGCTGGTCGCGGCCGACGCGACCGACGAGGCCGCCCGGCTGCTCGACTCCGTACGCCCCGTCGCCCGCGGCCTCGGCCGCACCGGGGTCGTCGCCGCGCTGGACCGGGCCCGCGGCCTGTGCCTGTCCGCGCAGGGCGAGGCGGACGCCGCCGTACAGCTGCTGGAGGCCACGGCGCAGCGGTTCGACACGCTGCGGCTGCCGCTGGAGCGGGGCCGCACGCTGCTCGCGCTCGCCCGGGTGGAGCGCCGCCGGCGGCGGCGCGCGCCCGCCCGCGTCGCGCTGCTGGCCGCGGCCGAGGTGTTCGAGCGGGCCGGAGCCACTCCGTGGTCCGAGCTCGCGCGGGAGCCCGCGGCGGGGGAGGGGGGCCGTGCGGAGTCGGCGGCCGCGGCCCTGACCGAGGCCGAGACCCGGCTCGCGCTGCTGGTCAGCGAGGGGGCCAGCAACCAGGAGGCCGCGGCGAAGCTGTTCCTCAGCGTCAAGACGGTGGAGGCCCGGCTGACCCGCATCTACCAGAAGCTCGACGTCCGCTCGAGGGCCCAGCTCGCCGCCGCCCTGGCCAACGCACCGCGCGCCACGCGCTGAACCGCGGGGCGCGCGGTGAGCCGGCCGGGAGGCGCGGTGAGCCGGCCGGGGCGGGAGCCGGTCAGCAGCTCAGGTTGCCGCCGGGTGTGACGCCGAGCAGCTGGGTGAAGCTCTGGTACTTCGAGATCCGGCTCTGGACCTGTGCCGGGTTGCCGCCGTTGCACTCCAGGGCGCCGTTGATGGAGCGGATGGTCTCGCCGAAGCCCGCGCCGTTCACCATGGCCGCGTGGGCGGTCATCGTGCCCGGGCCGTTCTGGGTGTTCCAGTACCAGAGCGCGGTCTTCATGGCGATCGCCGGGTCCTGCTCGACGAGGTACGGGTTGCCGAGGAGGTTGATGCCGAGCGCGTCGCCCGCCGCCTTGTAGTTGAAGTTCCAGCTCAGCTGGATGGGGCCGCGCCCGTAGTAGGCGGCCTGCCCGGCCGGACAGCCGTAGGGCTGGCTCGCGTCGCAGTAGTGGGGGTAGTTGGCCGTGTTCTGCTCGACGATGTGGACGAGGCCGCCGGTCTCGTGCGAGACGTTCGCGAGGAAGGCGGCCGCCTCGCGCCGCTTCACCGTGTCGTCGCCGGTGTTGGCGAAGCCGGGGTAGGCGGACAGGGCCGCGACCAGGCCGTTGTAGGTGTAGAAGGGGTTCCGGTTCGGGAACATCTGGTTGAACTGGGCCTCGGAGACCACGAATCCGGAAGGGTTGCCGGGATCCGGGTCCTGGCCTCCGCCGCCGCAGGCGCCCTGGTCGGACCACACGCCCCACTGGCCGGTGGTCCCGGGCGTCTCGCCCTGGGTCCACCATTTCGCCTGCCAGTTGCGCCCGTTGTACGAGGCGCTCATGCCGCCCGTGTAGACGGCGGAGGAGGTCCAGGCGCCGGCGCAGGGGGCCGCGGCGGCGGCGGGGGAGGAGGGGAGGACGAGGGTGAGGGCGAGGCCGGCGGTGGCGGTCGCGGCGGCGGCCAGCGTCAGGGCACGGCGGCGAAGCGCACGTATCACGTAACTGCTCCTTCAGTGGGGGGAGTTGCCGTGGGGGCGGCAGCAGTGCCCACTGAAGCGAAATGGTCTGAACCTGTCAAGGTCTAGACCAAACGAAACGCGCCGGCGTGGCATGCCACGCCGGCGCGTCGCCGAAGGATCGGAGGGTCAGCTTCCGGCGGAGAGGTTGCCGGAAAGGACCGGGATGTTGCTGAGGATGTGCGAGAGCGGCTCGTCACCCTTGGCCTGGGTGGAGTTCTCGGTGCACTGCTGGTTCATCGGGTTGTGCAGGACGTTGATGTCCTGGACGCCGACGTTGGCCAGGACGGCGAACAGCGACTGGGCGTTGACCTTGGCCGGCAGGCCGATGCAGAGCTTGTTGGCGGTGCCCTGGACCAGGTTCGCCTGCGGGCTCATCGCGCCCCGGGTCTCCTGGTTGCCGTAGATCTGCGCGGCGCCGTTGCCGTTGACGGTGCTGACGCCGTTGTCGTTGCCGATCGCCATCGCCGGGGTGGCTACGGCAGCGCCCGCACCCAGCACGGAGGCGGTGACCGCGGCGGTGGCCATGAACTTCTTGAACATGTGGGGGATCCTTCTGTCGCACTGTCGCATGAGATAGCTGCCCTCGGCGGGACAGGCTGATCAACTGCTCTCGGCGCCGGTGGTTATCCCCACTCACCCGGGTGGCTCAATGGCGGAGCGGCGGCCCGGTCCCGCCGCCGTGACGGCGAGACTGAGCTCCTCGTATCCGAGGGTCAGCCGGTCTTGCGGCGGACCTTCTTGTTCTTGCCGCCGGGTCCGCTGCTGGCACCCTGGACCTTCGCGCGGGACTGGTGCGACTGCTGGGACTGGGCATTCGCGGCGTTGCGCTCCAGCGCCTCCCGGAACTTGCGCTTGGCCTCCTCGGCCGGAGATTCGTCCTGCGGGGTCTCTGTTTCGTCTGCCATATGTCCTCCTGGGGTGATCAAGCCGTTTCAGTCTGTCAGCTGGCCCGGCTGCTGACCAGCGAGTTCCGTCGGAGCGCGGGTCAAGGGTGCGCCGCCCACCCCAAGGATCGCTTGGGGAGGCCATAAGCTCAGCTGATGGGGTCATAAGGCGATACCGGGTGCTGGGTTAGGATTGCCTTAGTTTAGGGTTCTCTTTGATCACGTGTGATCCACCGTGCCGTCGTTCGAAGGGAACCTCTGTCATGCCTCGACCTCTGCGGGTAGCAATCGTCGGTGCCGGCCCCGCCGGGATCTACGCCGCCGATGCGCTGCTGAAGTCCGAGGCTGCGGCCGAGCCCGGTGTGTCCATAGACCTGTTCGAGCGCATGCCCGCGCCCTTCGGCCTGATCCGCTACGGCGTCGCCCCCGACCACCCGCGGATCAAGGGCATCATCACCGCCCTGCACCAGGTGCTCGACAAGCCGCAGGTCCGCCTCTTCGGGAACGTCGACTACCCGAACGACATCAGCCTGGACGAGCTGCACTCCTTCTACGACGCCGTGATCTTCTCCACCGGCGCCACGGCGGACCGCGCCCTCACCATCCCGGGCGTCGACCTGGACGGTTCCTACGGCGCCGCCGACTTCGTCTCCTGGTACGACGGCCACCCCGACGTCCCGCGCACCTGGCCGCTGGAGGCCGAGAAGGTCGCCGTGCTCGGTGTCGGCAACGTGGCCCTCGACGTCGCGCGGATCCTCGCCAAGACGGCCGACGAGCTGCTGCCGACCGAGATCCCCGCGAACGTCTACGAGGGCCTCAAGGCCAACAAGGCCCTCGAAGTGCACGTCTTCGGCCGCCGCGGGCCGGCCCAGGCCAAGTTCAGCCCGATGGAGCTGCGCGAGCTGGACCACTCGCCGAACATCGAGGTCATCGTCAACCCCGAGGACATCGACTACGACGAGGGCTCGATCGCCGAGCGCCGCAAGAACAAGCAGACCGACATGGTCGCCAAGACGCTGGAGAACTGGGCGATCCGCGACATCGGCGAGCGCCCCCACAAGCTGTTCCTGCACTTCTTCGAGTCGCCCGCCGAGGTGCTCGGCGAGGACGGCAAGGTCGTCGGGCTGCGCACCGAGCGCACCGAGCTGGACGGCACCGGCAACGTCAAGGGCACCGGCCGGTTCACGGACTGGGACGTCCAGTCCGTCTACCGCGCCGTCGGCTACCTCTCCGACGAGCTGCCCAAGCTCCCCTGGGACGTCGAGTCGGGCACGGTCCCGGACGAGGGCGGCCGCGTCATCGAGGCCGGCGGCCACCTGCAGTCCACGTACGTCACCGGGTGGATCCGGCGCGGTCCGGTCGGCCTGATCGGCCACACCAAGGGCGACGCCAACGAGACCGTCGCGAACCTGCTGGCCGACCACGCCGAAGGCCGCCTGCTGACCCCGGCCGCGCCCGCCCCGGAGGCCGTCGAGGCCTTCCTCGCCGAGCGCGCGGTCCGCTACACCACGTGGGAGGGCTGGCACCGGCTGGACGCCGCCGAGAAGGCGCTGGGCGAGCCCCAGGGCCGCGAGCGCGTGAAGATCGTCGAGCGCGACGAGATGCTCGAGGCCAGCGGAGCCTAGCCGCTTCGGGCGCCGCGGCCGGCGGATTCTTCCGGCCGCGGCACCGCAGCGACGGCGGAGGGCCGGGACCCGAACGGGTTCCGGCCCTCTTCGCGTGCGCGGCCGTGGGAAATGGCCGGAACACGACCTTGTCCTCACTCGTCCGGAGGAAGTCGGATCGGGGACGGAATGCCGTGCGGCCGGGGGGAGTTCGTACCAGCGCGAGACCTGATCCCACATGCACTGGAGAGCTCATGAAGATCGGCATCATCGGCGCGGGAAACATCGGCGGCAACCTCACCCGCCGCCTCACGGCTCTCGGGCACGACGTGTCCGTGGCGAACTCGCGGGGGCCCGAAACCCTGACGGCCCTCGCCGAGGAGACCGGCGCCACCCCCGTCACCGTCGCGGAAGCGGCCCGCGGCGCCGAGGTCGTCGTGGTCACCATCCCCTTCGGGAAGGTGCCGAACCTGCCCGCCGGCCTCTTCGACGCGGCGGCCGAGGGCTTCGCGCTCATCGACACCAACAACTACTACCCCCAGCAGCGCGACGGCCGGATCGCCGGAGTCGAGGACGAGGGCCTCACCGAGAGCCGCTGGACCGAGCGGCAGCTCGGCCACCCCGTGATCAAGGCCTTCAACGGCACCTACGCGCAGGACATCCTCGACCGGCACCGCCCGGCGGGCGACCCGGAGCGGATGGCCCTGCCCGTCGCGGGCGACGACGAGACGGCCAAGAAGACCGTCCGCGCCCTCATCGACCAACTCGGCTTCGACACCGTCGACGCGGGCGGCCTCGACGACTCCTGGCGCCAGCAGCCCGACACCCCCGTCTACGGGCTCCGCGAGGGCGTCGAGGGGGTCACCAAGGCCCTCGCCGCGGCCTCCCCGGAGCGCCCGGCGGGCTTCCGCGGGTGATGAAGGAGGGGAGACGGCCTGACGGTCCCGTCGGGAGGGGCGTCAGGGCTGGACGTGCCGGGCCGACATGCGTCCCTGCCCCAGCTCGATCGTGAAGGTGACCTGCTGCTCTTCGGAGAGGACCTGCGGATCGTGCTCTATGTCCTCCCGCTCGACGAAGACGGGCTCCGTCTCGCCGAGGGGGAGGATGAAGCCGTAGCCCCGGTCGCGGTTGTACGACTGGACGAACCCTTTGACGCGCGGTTCCATCGTGCACCTCCCGTGCCACGAGGCTGCCGCACCGGCCGGGGCTCCGCCTTCCGGGCGATTCCGATCGGGTGAGCCCTCCGGGCCGGTGCGCGAGCCCCGGCCCGGTCGGCAGCACCCCTCAGCGCCGCTCCAGCAGCCCCCGTACGAAGGCGGCCTGGCCGGCGTGCTGGAGATCGTCGGCCAGTACGCTGACCAGGCGCACGCCCAGGGTGACCGGCGGGTCCCAGCGTTCGTCGACCACCCGGTCGAGGTCCGTGGCGGCGAGGCCCCGGACGAAGCGCACGCTCTGCTCGTGGACCGCGTCGAAGTACCCCAGCAGCAGTCCGGCGGAATCGGCCCGGACCGCTCCCGCCTGCCGGACGGTGTGCCCGTACCCGGTCGACCCGGTGGGCAGGGACAGGGCGAACCGGGCCACCCAGCCCCCCGCCTCCCAGACCTGCTCCAGACCCGCGGCCTCCGCCACGTGGTCGTCCTGGACCCGGGCGAGGTGCCAGACCAGCCAGGTGATCGAGTTCGCCGCCGGGTCGACGCGGGCGTTGAGCTGCTCCGCCGGGAGGCCCTCGACGACCTCGTGCACGATCTCCCGGATGCGTCCGAAGCCGTCGGCGATGACGTCCGTAGCCTTCATGTAGCCACCATGCAAGGCGTTCGGGGCCGCCCGGGGCCGGCGACACGCGCCTCAGACAGCGGCGTCGGCCTTCTCGGTGCGCACCGCCTGGTCCGCGGGCGCCGCGGTCACCGGCCGGCCCGCGGCGGCCCCGGTCACGGTCGCGCGCCCGCCGCGCAGGCCGAACCGGCTGATCACGGCGACCAGCGCGAAGGCGGCCGCGCCGATGCCGAAGGTGAGGGTGAAGCCGGACTCGGCGGGCAGCGCGGGAACGCCCGGCGGCAGGTGCTCGATGGTCCGGGACGCCAGGATCGTGGTCACGATGGCGCTGCCGATCGCGCTGCCCGTGGAGCGGGAGATCGAGTTGATGCCGTTGGCGATGCCGCTCTGGTGGTGCGGGACGCTGGCCATGATGACGGCCGGCATGGCGGCGTAGCCGAAGCTGACGGCCGCACCGACGACCAGGCCGGCGCCGATCACGGAGGCGGCGTGCTGGTGGTCCAGGGCGAGCCAGCCGAAGCCGACGGCGCCGAGCACGGCGGCCAGGCCCAGGGCCACGCGCGGGCCGCGGTGGCGGACGAGCCGGCCGCCGATGGGCGAGGCGAGCAGCGAGACGATGGCACCGGGCAGCAGGAACTGCACGGAGGCCCGCAGGATCGACGCGTCGAAGCCGTAGCCGGCGAGCGCCTCGGGCATCTGGACGAGGTAGGAGACGCCGAGGAAGTTCGCGAACATGCCGAAGCCGACGAGGATGCCGGCCAGGTTGGCCATGAGCACCGGGCGGTGGACGAACATCTTCATGTCGACGAGCGGCTCGTCGACCTTGCGCTCGACCAGGACCCACACGGCGGTCATGACGGCCGCGCCCGCGAAACTGCCCAGCGTGCGGGCGGAGGCCCAGCCCCACTCGTGGCCCTGGGAGATCGGGAGCAGGAGCAGCAGCAGGGCGATGCCGAGGGTCAGGGCGCCCAGGAAGTCGGTGCGGCCGCCGGTCTTGTGGCGGGTCGCGGGGACCAGGAGGACCACGGCGAGCAGGGCGATGACCGCGAAGCCGGTCGCCATCCAGAAGGCGTTGCGGTAGTCGGCGTCGGAGCCGGATGTCAGCAGCCCGGTGGCGACGAGCGCCAGGCCGCTGCCGAACGCGAGCGTGCCGCTGACCAGGGCCATCGAGCCGGGCAGCTTCTGCGGCCGGACCTCCTCGCGCAGCACGGAGAGGGCGAGGGGGAAGATCGCGGTCGCGGCGCCCTGGAGCACCCGGCCCAGGATCAGCAGCGGCAGCGAGCTCGCCAGCGCCGCGATGACGGAGCCGGCGACCATGACGCCGAGCACGGCCACCAGCGTCGGCTTCTTGCCGTGCTGGTCGCCGAAGCGGCCCAGCAGCGGGGTGAAGACGGCCGCCGACAGCAGGGTGGCGGTGGTCACCCAGCTGACGTTGGCGGTGGAGGTGCCGAGGTCGGTGCGGATCAGGCCGAGGATCGGAACCGGCAGGGTCTGCATCATCGACACGACCATGGCGGCGAGGCTCAGGGCGAAGACGATGACCGTCTCGTTCCGTCGCCCGGTGGCCGTCGTGGCGGCGGGGGAGGGGGTGCTCATGGCTGACAGGACCTTCTTCGGACTTCAGAGCTTTAGGACACAGATGTTTGATGTCATCAAGTAACTCGGTCGACGGTAGACGGGGATAGTTAAGGTGGTCAAGTAAACAATTGATAATGTCAACCATTCTGGGTAGGCTCGAGTCATGTCTGGTAAGAGCGGCACCGCTCCGCACGCAGCCCCCGCCAAGCTCCAGCTGCTGGAGCTGCTCGCCGCCATCGGTACGGCCCAGTGGCGCGACTTCGCGACGGCCGCCTCCCGGTACGGGCTCACGTCCACGCAGGCCAGGGTCCTCGCGCAGCTCGACGGCCCGGTGCCGATGCGCGGCCTCGCCCGGCTGCTGGTCTGTGACGCGTCGAACGTGACCGGCATCGTCGACCGGCTGGAGGCCCGCGAGCTGGTGCGCCGCGAACCGGACCCCGCCGACCGCCGCGTCAAGAACGTGGTGGCCACGGAGGCGGGACGCGAGGTCATCCGCCGCGTCCGGGAGGAGATGCAGGCCACCCACGGCGCGCTCGACACCCTCGACGAAGCCGAGAGCGCCACGCTCTACGCCCTGTTGGAGCGACTGCGCCCCACCATGGAGAAGGACGCCTGAAGTAGCCTCGACCTCCATGAGCACCCTGCAGACGATCAACGACGTGCCCGTGCTGATATGCGAGGCCGAGGGCGAGGTCATCGCCGGTGAACGCGAAGCCCTCGACTTCATCGGCGACGCCGGATACCAGGGTGCCCGGTGGGCGGTCATCCCCGCCGAGCGGTTCGACGACGCGTTCTTCAAGCTGAGCACCCGCGTGGCCGGCGCGATCATCCAGAAGTTCGTCCAGTACCGGGTCGGCATCGTCGTCCTCGGCGACATCTCCCGCCACACGGAGGCCAGTCCGGCGCTGCGCGACTTCGTCCGCGAGTGCAACCGCGGGACGCAGACGTGGTTCCTCGCCGACACCGCGGAGCTCCACGAGCGACTGGCCGGGCCGGCCGCGTGAGCGGGGCCCCGGGCGGAGCGGGCGAAGTGGGCGGGGCCGGCGGGTTCCGCGTCCTGCGGGCGGCCGGCCGTACGGCCACCGCCTGGAAGAACGGCGGCGGAGTCACCCGCGAGATCGCCGCACGCCCGGAGGGCGCCGGTACCGGGGACTTCGCCTGGCGGGTGAGCCTCGCCGAGGTCGCCGCCGACGGGCCGTTCTCCGCCTTCCCCGGGGTCGACCGCACCCTCACCCTCGCCGAGGGCGCGGGCATGGACCTCACCGTGGCGGGCGCGCACCGCCTCGTGGACGAGCGGTTCGCGCCGCAGGACTTCGCCGGGGACGAGCCGACGGACTGCCGGCTCCTCGACGGCCCGGTGGTCAACTTCAACGTGATGTACCGCAGGGGCGCGGCGCCGGCGGAGACCGCCGTCGTACGCGGCCGGCTCACCCTCGACGCCCCGCCCGGGGAGACCCTGCTGATCGTCGCCCTGGAGGGCCCGGCGCGGCTCGAACCGGCCGAAGGCCCGCCCGTCACCCTGGACCCGTACGACGCGGTCCTGGCCGAGGGCCCCTTCACCGCCCTCGTATGGACCTCCGGGCGCGCAGCCCTGGTGCGCTTCCGCTAGCGGCCGGCCGGTTGCGGCCCGCCGGGCGGCCCAAGAGCACGCCCGTCAGCATCAGGGCCAGGCCGCACAACTGCTGCGCGGTGAGGGTCTCGCCCGCGAGCGCCGTGCCCAGCAGGACGCCCGTCACCGGATTGAGCAGGCCCAGCAGGCCGACCGTGCCGGCGGGCAGGTGCCGCAGGCCCGCGAACCAGGCCGCGAAGGCGAGGGCGGTCGCCACCACCGTGACGTACCCGAAGCCCAGCAGGGCCGGGCCGTCGAGGGCGGGCGGAGCCCCCTCCACCGCCGCCGCGAGCGGCAGCAGCGCGAGTCCGCCGCCCAGCAGCTGCCACGAGGTGGAGGCGAGGCGCCGGCGCTCCACCGCTTCGCGAGGACGTAGCCCAGCGGGGACATGGCCATGGCGGCGCCTGACGCGAGCACCCCGAGGGCGTCGGGCGAGGCGGTCGCGGTGAGCAGCATGAGGCACACCGCCTCGGCCTGCTCCTGACCGGGCGGCTCTGCCTCGTCTACGCCCGGTATGGGCTCAGTGACATGCGCAACGAGCGGAGCGTCCTGGAGGGCCTGACCGGCGACGAGGCCGTGCGGTTGGAGGGGCTCCTGACGGCCTGGCTGGCGAAGATCGAGCCGCCACCGGGCGCCTGACGCTCAACGCCGCCCCAGCTTCACCCACTTCGCCGTGCTGGGGACGCCCTTCGCGTTGAGCAGGAACAGCATGTAGTACCCGGGCGGGGCGTCGGCGGCCGTCGGCGGAGTCCGGAGCCCGACCGTGCGGCCCCGCACGCCGGTGAGCCGGAGCTCCAGGTGGCGCTGGCTGGTGTTCACCGAGTGGGTGACGGTCGTCGGCGCCAGCAGCACCGCCCGCGCCACGTCCTTCGGCGTCGAGGTCGAGACCTCGAAGGCCGCGTCGTGGCCGAGCTCGCCCGCCGGTACCCGGTCGAGCGCCGGCCGGGGGCCCCGGTGCAGGTACGCGGGCTCGTAGAGCTCGATGCTGCCGTCCATCCCGTCCCTCATGTCGGGGTCGTTGGCGATCTGCTGGAGCTCGTCCCCGGTCACCATCATCCGACCGTCGGGCAGGATCAGGGCGTTGGAGTGGTAGCCGCGGGGCAGCCGCTGGGCCGGGCCGAGCCGCCAGCGGCCGCGCGCGTCGCGCAGTTCGATCTGGCGGTACTTCAGGTCGGCCTTCGGGTTGAACGGGCCGTGGCCGTAATCCCGGGTGTCGAGCGCCCCGTTGACCGTCAGCAGCGAGCCGTCCGGCAGGATCAGGGTGTCGTCCTGGGTGCGCCCGAAGGCGCGCGGCTCCTCGACGGTCCACCGGCCGTCGGACAGCCGGTAGGTGTGCGGGTCGCGCGGATCGCCGCCGAGCACCAGGACCGAGTCCGGCCCCCGGAAACCCGCCGGGAGCGGCACGGCGGAGCCGTACCCGCGGAAGTCGGCGGGCCGCCGGGGCAGGTCGGTGCGCACCTCCTTGACTGGGTCGAACAGCCACTGCTGGTCGGCGTCCCGGCCCAGCCCGTAGATCATCCCGTCCCGCAGCGAGAAGAGGTGCGGGTAGTCGTTGCGGAACGGCGCGTCCGAACGCAGCCGCTGCGAGGCGAAGTCCACCGGGATGTCGAAGGGCCGCCAGGGCACGGGGTGGCGCAGCGCGGGGAAGCGCTCGACCACCGGGGTGGGGGTGCCCGTACCGCGCTCGGACTGGCCGGACATGATGATCTGGCGGCCGTCCGCCCCGGTGACGACCGAGGGGTACCAGCGGCCCGCGGACATGTCCCGGTTGCGGAACCAGGTCTCGGTCCACGGGTCGAAGACGAAGGACAGCTTGGCGCCGCTGCCGCCCTTGCCGCCGACGTTGCCGCCGAAGACGCCGACCATGCCGTTGGGGAGGAAGGCGTGCCCGGCGCAGAAGAAGGGCGCCGGACGCGGGGCGTAGCTGCCGTCGGGCATCAGGACGGTGGGCGGCGCCACCTTCTTGAAGGCCCGCGAACCGGTCCCCGCGGCCGGATCCCAGAGGTAGGCGCGGCCCGCGTTGGTCCGGCCGACCGTGTTCGTGGGCCCGGTCTCCTTGGTGGGGTCCTCCTCGGTCCGCTCGAAGGAGAAGAGCAGCACCTTGCCCGTCGGCAGCTGGGCCACGTGCACGCCGAAGTCGGGGGAGGGGAAGTACTCCGTGAACCGGCCCGACCCGGCTGCCGCGAAGCCCGCGTTGGTCCGGGTCTGGGAGTCCCGCAGCGCGGTCAGGCTCGCCGTGCGCTTCGTCTGCGGATAGCCCCGGCTGCCCTTGGCCGCCTCGCGGAGGCGCGCGTGCGCCCGGGCGTGGTCCTCGCCGATCACGGAGGCCTCGGCCGCCTCGGCCGCCGTAGCCGCCGTAGCCGCCGAGGCCGCCGTAGCCGTCGAGGCCGCCCCGGTCGCCGCGGGCCGCTCCGCGGGCCCCGGCCGCGGCGCCGGGGACATCGCGGTGAGGGCCAGGGCGGAGGCGATCACCCAGGCGGACACGGCGGCGGAGCGGTGCGCGCGGGACATGGAGCTCCTCGGGATCTCTGGTCGATTCGCCAGATATTAGGAGGATCCGGATGAATCAGGGCGATGCGACGCGGCGCGGAGCCGTTCGGCCCAGCGATGCCGCTTGAAGAATCGTTTCCCCGGTGAACCGCTGCGGCCATGGAGGTGAGACCCCGTACCCACCGGCCCTCCGCGACCGCCCCGGACGGCTATCCATGTCCACGTGATCAAGTCGCTTCGTACCGGATTCACCGCAGCCGCCGTGACCGCAGCTCTCGTCACGCTCAGCCCCTCGGCCGGGGCCTCCCCCTCGGCCGGGGCCTCCCCCTCGGCACCCTCGGACCGGGTGACCGTGGACGTCGCCAGCGTCAACGGATCGGGCTGCCGTCCAGGCAGCGCCGCCGTCGCCGTGGCGCCGGACAACTCGGCCTTCACCGTCACCTACAGCGAGTACCTGGCCCAGGCCGGCGGCGGCGCCCCCGCCGTCGAGGGCCGCAAGAACTGCCTCCTGTCCCTCGTCGTCCACGTCCCCCAGGGCTACACCTACGCCGTGGCCCAGGTGGACTACCGGGGCTTCGGCAGCCTCCAGCCGGGGGCCGTCGGCACGCAGAAGGCGAGCTACTACTTCCAGGGCATGAGCCAGACCGCCCAGCGCACCCACAAGTTCAACGGCGCGCTCGAGGACAACTGGCAGGCCACCGACACCACGGGCATCGAGGCGCTGGTCTTCGCACCCTGCGGCGAACAGCGCAACTTCAACATCAACACCGAACTGCGCGCCGAGGTCGGAACCTCCGACCCGTCGAGGACCAGCTTCATGGCCCTCGACTCGACGGACGGCAGCATCAACAGCGTGTACCACTTCACGTGGAAGCAGTGCCCGGGACGCTGACGGGCGGCGGGCCGGAGACCGGGACCGCCGTCCGGCGGTCCCGGTCTCCGGCGTTCCGCGGCGGAGGCACGCTCTCGCCCGGACACGCGGCTTCAGGCCGGCCCGCGCGGTCTCAGGCCGACGCGCGCCGGACCAGCTCGGTGGACGTGATCACCGGGCCGGGCGGCGGCCGCTCGCCCCGGCCCCCCAGCGTCTCCAGGAGCAGGCCCGCCATCATGCGGCCCATCCCCTCGATGTCCTGGCGTACGGTCGTCAGCGGCGGGTCCGCGTTCTCCGCGACCAGCTCGGCGTCGTCGAAGCCGACCACCGCCACATCATCGGGCACCGTGCGGCCGCGCTCCCGCAGCACCCGCAGCGCACCCGTCGCCATCAGGTCGTTCCCCGCGAACACGGCGTCGATCCCGGCCCGGCGGTCCAGCAGTTCGGCCATCGCGCGGGCCCCGCCCGCCACCGTGAAGTCCCCCTCGGCGACCAGCGCGGGATCGGCCTGCGGCAGCACGTCCCGGTAGCCGCTCAGCCGGTCGGCCGCCGATGTCTGGTCGAGCGGGCCGGCGATGTGCGCGATCCGCTCCCGGCCCCGGCCCACCAGGTACCGTACGGCCTCGCGCGCCCCCGCCCGGTTGTCGGCGTCCACGTACGCCACCTGGGCGTCGCGCCCGCCGGCTTCCCCCGGCTCGGCGGTCCAGCCGGGCCGGCCGCCGTAGACCGTGGGCATGCGGATGCGCCGCACGATCGCGGGCAGCGGATCGTCGGTGTGCAGTGAGAAGGCGAGCGCTCCGTCGACGTGGCCGCCCGCCAGATAGCGCTCGATCCGGTCGTAGTCGCCCCGGTCCTCCACCAGCAGCAGCACCAACTGCGTGTCGTGCGCCGTCAGTTCCTTGCTGATCCCGCGCACCTGGCGGGAGAAGAACGGGTCGGAGAAGATCCGGATCTCCGGCTCCGGGATGATCACCGCCACCGCGCCGGTCCGCCGGGTGACCAGGGTCCGGGCCGCGGGGTTGGGTACGTAACCCAGGTCCCGGATGGCCACTTGGACCTTCTCCACCAGGTGGGGGCGGACACCGTCGCCGCCGTTGACGACGCGGGACGCGGTGGCCCGGGACACCCCGGCGCGCGCCGCGACCGCCTCCAGGGTGGGGCGGTCCCCGGGTCGCTGTTCCGGCACGGGCGCTCCTCCTGGGTGTCATCCGGGTGTCATCGGGCGGTGGGTTCGCCCGTGCAGCAGGGTAACCCGTACCGCCGGTAGGCCTGCGGCCCGCCCGGCGGTATGGATCATTACCAGCCGATGCCGAGCGTCAGCCCGGTCGGCGGGCCGGAGTTGCCGAGGATCTGTACGGAGGACTGGTCGTTGATGTCGTCGTAGGGGAAGCCGTAGGCCCGCCGTTCCAGGCCGACGGTGTGGAAGAAGCCGGCGTAGTCGTTCTTCGCTGCGCCGGAGTAGTACGCCTCCGGGCGGTACCAGGCGGTGGTGTCGAGGGCGACGCCCCGGTTGAACGCGGCGCAGAACTCCGCGCCGAGCTGCTTCTCGGTGTCGTTGCCCGAGGCCATCGCACCCGAACAGGCCATGACCTCGGGCGAGGTCGGCTTGCGCAGGGTGAAGCCGCCCGCGCCGTTCTTGCTGAAGGTGAGGGTGGAGCCGGTGACCCGCCCGGAGAAGGTCTCGCCGAGGCGGCTGAGGGTGAACGGGTGGGCGGTGTAGTGGGCCCAGGCCTGGTCGATGGCGGCGGTCAGATGGTCCTGCCGGGCCCCGCCGGGCTGGAACAGGCCGGAGGAGCGGGGCGCCACGATGCGGTGCTCGCTCCGCAGCGGCCCGAACGCGGGGCCGACGGCGGCCGCGTACCGCTGCATCAGCTCGGCGCGCCCGGTGGTGATGCCCTGGGTGTTGTCGTAGCCGCTGGAGGTCTGGCGCAGCCGCGAGGTGATCGGGAAGCCGAACTGGTCGACCTGGGTGGTGTTGCCGCCGAAGGGGACCTCTCCGTGCACGTAGGTGTACTCGTACCAGTCGTAGTACACGTCGCTGTTGGGGTCGTCGGGGTTGCGCGGATCGGGGCCGCCCCAGCCCTGGTCGTCGGGGGAGACCGGGATGAACACCGGGGAGCCCAGCGAGAGGTAGATCCGGCCGCCGCGGATCGCGGGCGGGGAGGGGACGGTGCCGCCCACCTCGGCCAGGGTGAAGGACATGTCGGGGTAGTTCACCCCGCGTTTGACGAGGTGGCCGGGCGCATCGGCGTCCAGGTGGCTGATACGGGCCATGGTGCCGTCGGGTTTCATGTACGACCACTGGCCCGGGGTCACCTGGCCGAGGACGGTGACGTGGATCTGCGCATCGGTGTACGCGCCGCGGGTGTTGTTCTGGAAGGTGATGGGGAAGCTGCCGGCTCCTCCGCCCCCGCCGCCTCCGGTGCCGCCCACGGTGTGGGTGAAGCGGGGGGTGTCGTGGAGCGGGCCGCCCTTCTCGTACGTGAACCAGTACGGGAGGGCCGAGCCGGGGGTGAGGCCGGTGACGGTCCGCTCCCAGGTTCCGGCGTTGTCCGTCATCCGGAGGTTCTGCTGGCCGAGGCCTCCGCCCGGCAGGTAGTGGACGTCGACCAGGGCGGCCGGGACGGCCGGCCTGAACCAGATCCGGACCGCGCCGGAGCCCAGGGGCGTGACGCCCTGCGCGTAGTCGGCGGCAGCGGCGGCCGGAGCCGCCCCGGCGGCCGCCGGGGCCGGGGCCGGGGATCCCGCCAGGGCGAGCAGGAGGGCGAGCAGGAGCAGCGGGATCCGCCGCGGAAGGGGGAAGTTCACGGGACTCTCCTCGGTCCGGGCCGGTCAGTGGCCGAATTCGAACCAGTTGAGGTTCACGAAGTCGGCGCTCTGGCCGCTGGTGAAGGTCAGGTACACGTCGTGGGTGCCCGTGACCGCGCTGATGTTCGCCGGTACCGTCCGCCAGCTCTGCCAGCCGCCGGTGTTCGCCACGGAGAAGCTGCCGACCGGCGCCGCGGTGCGGCTGCCGAGCCGTACCTCGACGAGCCCGCTGACCCCGCCCGCCGCGCCGGAGGCGACGCGTCCGCGGAACTGCCGTGCGGCGGCCGGGCCGAAGTCGACGCCCTTGAAGAGGGCCCAGTCGCCGTTGCCGAGGGTGGTGATGTCCTGTCCGCCGCCGGTGTCCGTGGTGGTCTCCTTCGCCACGCCCGCCTGGGAGTCGTACGACTCGGCCCGGATCGGGGCGTAGGCGTCGCGGTTGCCGGCCGGCGGGGTGGTGGGCGGTGTCGTGCCGCCGGTCGAGCTGAGGACGGACACGTAGTCGACGACCATGGGGTGGCCGGGCTCGGTCGCCGCGTCGGGTCCGCCGCCGAAGGCCGCCGGGAACTCGCCGCCCATCGCGACGTTCAGGATGATGAAGTAGCCGTGGTTCGTGGCGTTGGCCCAGGTAGCGGCGTCCACCTGATCGGCCCGCACGGTGTGGAAGTTGATGCCGTCGACGTAGAAGCGCACCTGCTCGACCGCCGTCGACCGGTCCCATTCCGCGGCGTAGGTGTGGAAGCCGGCCTGGCAGCTGGTGCCGGGGCAGACGCGCTGCCCGCCGATGCCGGACTTCTCGTTGCAGGGGCCGCCCGGGCTGGTGCCGCAGTGCATGGTCGCCCAGACCTGGTTGATGCCCTGCACGTTCTCCAGGATGTCGATCTCGCCGACGGCGGGCCAGTTCCACCAGTTGCCCCGGTAGGGAGCCCCGAGCATCCAGAACGCCGGCCAGTACCCCTTGGCCGCGGGGCCCGTGACGTTCGGCATCTGGATGCGGGCCTCGGCGCGCAGGGTGCCGCCCGCCGGGGGCTGGAAGTCCGAGCGCCGGGTCTCCACCCGCCCCGAGGTCCAGTTGCCGGCGGCGTCCCGCCGCGGGGTGATGCGCAGGTTGCCCGCCCCGTCGAGGGAGACGTTGGCGGGGTCGGCGGTCATCGTCTCTATCTCGCCGGTGCCGAACTGTGCGGGCCCGCCGGGGTAGCTCGTACCGGTGGTGTACTGCCAGTCGGCGGTGTTCAGGCCGGAGCCGGCGGGCCCGTCGAAGTCGTCCAGGAACACCTGGGACCAGCCGGCCGGGGTGGGCGGGGCGGTGGCGCCGGCGGGCAGTACGACCGCCACCGAGGCGGCCGCGACCACCGCGGCCGTGCCGAGCGCGGCTAAGACGGCCCGCCGGACGACCGGCCGCTTCCTGTCGGATGTCTGACGCATGGATGCCCTCTCTGGAACGCCGTGGAGGCGCGTTGCGGGGGAAACCGGAAGAAGTGCCGGGGAGGCGCGCCGTGCTGGGAGCCCTGGTTTGAGAGCGCTCTCAAGGCGACGCCGATCGACACTGTGCTCCCCGCCCCTGCGGGCGTCAAGACATCGAACCGGGAAAGGACTTGCGGGCCGGCGGAGTTCATCCCTTGAACGCGTTCGCACGGGTGCGGTCGCGGCCGGTGGCCGGTGCGGTCGCCACGGCCGGTGCGGTCGGTGGCCGGTGTGGTCGGAGGCCGGTGCGCCGGCGCGGCCGGCGCGGCCGGCGGGCCGCGCCGATGGGCCGCGCCGCCGGGCACCCACCCGTACGGCCCAACCCGCCGCGCCTCAGCCGGGCGGGCCGAGGACCTCGCGCGCACCGGGCAGGTCGTGGACGGCCGCGGCCGTCCCAGTCAGCGGCAACAGCCCGGACAGCGGGCACAGCACCGGCATCTCGTGGTCGACCTCCCACTCGCCGACGGCCGTGCCCCGGCTCTTGCGGCCACCGCCCGCGTCGGTGGTGCAGACGGCGTACAGCCGTCCGGCGCAGCCCCGGCAGAGCAGGGCGTCGTGGCCGGTCACGGCCGGCCCGCCGGCGCGGAGGCCGCCGCGGGCGCGTCCCGGCGGCCCGAGCCGCCCAACGTGCCGGGTCCGCCGCGCGCTTGTAGCGTCGGTCGCGTCAGGAGTCCTGGTGACCCGACAGGACTCCGCCGGCCGGTGCGCGACCGCGCGACACGCAGAATGCGCGGAGTACGCAGACCATACGGATCACGCCCGTGAGGCGCGCCGAGCCGCCCCAGCGCAGCCCGCGCCGGTGCCGGGACGGTGGTCCGTCCGACAGGCCGTCGCGGGGCGTGCGCACAGCACCCGTACGAGAGGCCGTGCCGATGCCGAACGACGTTCCGATATCGAGCCTGCTGCGTGTCGAGCGGGGCCACGCCGGCCCCGAGGAACTGGCGGCGATCGCCGTCGTGGTCGCCTGCTACGCGGGCCGTACCGCGCTGGCCCGCGCCGCGGAGAAGTGCGCCGGACCGGAACCCGGCCGCGGCGTCGGCAGCGGAGCCGGGCGGCGGCGCGCCGCCCGTTCGGACGCCGGCTGCTGGGCAGGCTGCTGGGCCTGCCGCTGAACCCCGTCCGCCGGCCGGGCGCACGGCCGGCGGACGGGGAAGCGAAGTGGTCACCTCCGCCGCAGCACCGTCGTGAGGACCTCGCGCAGCGCCTCGGCGGGATCCGCGACCGCACCCTCCGAGCGCCATGCCACGAACCCGTCCGGGCGTACGAGCACCGCGCCGTCGGGGCTCATCCCGTGCACCTCGGCCCAGTCGGCGCCGGTCTCCTGGAGCAGGTCGGCGTCCGGCCCCGAGCCGATGGCGTAGGCGTCCAGCCGGACGGCCGAGAGCTCGTCCGCCACCCGTTCGGCCGCCTCCCGCCACGGCGTCCCCGCACCGCTGAGCAGCACGAAGGAGCGCTCGTACAGGTCCAGGGAGGAGATCCGCTCGCCGGCCCTGAGCAGCCACATGTGCGGGGCCCGGGTACCGGTGTCACCCATCAGGCGCAACGCCTCGGGGATGACCGGCCGGCCCGGATCGCCGCCGACGACCGCGCCCTGCGGGTAGCAGTAGCCCATCGCCGTGGGCAGGATCCCGCTGCCGGGCCCGCCGCCCATGGTGGGCGGCGGCGCGTACCCCGGGTGGCTGTGCTCCGCCGAACGGGCCGAGGCCCGCTCGCTGGTGGCCCTGGCCACCGGAAGCCGCTCGGCCTCGTAGCTCTCCAGCAGGTCGATGCCCGCCGAGCCGTCCAGCACCGCGGCGATCTTCCAGGCCAGGTTGTGCGCGTCCTGGATGCCGGTGTTGGAGCCGAAGGCCCCGGTCGGCGACATCTCGTGGGCCGCGTCGCCGGCCAGGAACACCCTGCCGACGGAGTACCGCGTCGCCACCCGTTCGGCCGCGTGCCACGGGGCCTTGCCGCCGATCTCCACGTCCAGGTCGGGCACGCCGATGGCGTTGCGGATCTGCTCCACGCACCTCTCGTCGGTGAAGTCCTCGAGGGTCTCGCCCCGGTCCGGGTGCCAGGGCGCGTGGAAGACCCACTGCGTCGCGTTGTCGACCGGCAGCAGCGCCCCGTCGGCTCCCGGCCGCATCAGATAGCAGACGATGAAGCGCAGGTCGCCCAGCACCTCGATGAGCCGCTCCGAGCGGAAGGTGACGCTGACGTTGTGGAACAGCTCGCCGTTACCCGTCTGGGGGATGGCCAGCTGCTCCCGTACGGGGCTGCGGGGGCCGTCGGCGGCGATCACGAAGTCGGCCCGCACGGTGGTGTGCTCACCCGTTTCGCGGTTCTTCACCAGGGCGGTCACCCCGGTCTCGTCCTGGTCGAAGTTCATCAGCTCGGTCGAGAACCGGATGTCGGCGCCCTGTGCACGGCTCTGCGCGGCCAGCACCGGCTCGATGTTGTTCTGGCTGCACAGACACCAGCCGGTCGGGCTGAACTTGCGCAGCGCCCCCGACGGGTCGACCGACTTGATCAGCCAGTTGTGGTCGCCTCCGGTCAGTGACCGGGCTTGCAGAATGCCCTGGATCCCCTCCAGCGCGGACGCCGCCCGGCGGATCGCCCGCTCCGCCCCTGCGGTGCGGAAGAGCTCCATCGTCCGGGCGTTGATGCCACGGCCGCGCGGGTGCGGGGAGGTGCCGGAGTGCTTCTCGACCAGAAGGTGCCTCACTCCGTGGCGGCTCAGGAAAAGCGAGGTGGACAGGCCCACGAGGGAGCCGCCCACGACGAGAACCGGTACGCGAACATCGGCGTTGTCTTCCATCAGCTGCGGGCTCCTGTTTTCTGTGTGGGGGAGTGGACTCTTTATGCCCCCGATCGTCGATTAGGCCCGGTTGATTCGCCGGTTGTCACCCGCTTGATCCGGACATGTAGCGGTACGTCCCCACCCGGATGACGATGAGCGACAGCGGCTCCCCCTGAGATGCGCCGGCCCGTCGTTCCCGACCGAGGCGGCCGCCGGCCCGGGCGGACGCCACCGGTGACGGACGAGGGGTCCGTACGCGATGGATCTCCACCCCCTCATGAAGGAGTGAGTAGATGACAACCACCCTGTCCGAACGGGTGTCGCAGTCAGCCTTCGACGGCTCCATGCTCCGGGTCGTCCTGCTGATGGACCTCCACGAGGGGGCCCAACAGCGGTTCTTCGAGGCGTACGAACAGCTCCGCCACGACATCGCGTCGATCCCGGGCCACATCAGTGACCAGCTGTGCCAGTCCTTCGAGAACCCCTCCCAGTGGCTCATCACCAGCGAGTGGGAGAGCGCCCCGCAGTACCTCGCATGGGTCAACAGCGAGCACCACGCCGAACAGGTCAAGCCGCTCGGCGCCTGCGCCCGGGTCATGCGCCCGCTCAAGTTCACCGTCCTGCGCGAGACCGGCCGGAGCTACGACCAGTCCGCCCGGCCCGCACGCGTCCGGCTGCAGCCCGTGCCCCGGCTCGGCGCCGGCATCGTCCGCCACGCCCTGACCTTCACCGTCAAACCGGGCAGCGAGAAGGAGGTCGCGTCGATCCTCTCCAGCTACGCCTCCCCGGCCGCCCGGGTCGACGACCACACCCGGCTCTGCCGGACCTCCCTGTTCATGCACGGCAACCGGGTGGTGCGGACCGTGGAGGTCCAGGGCGACCTGATGGCAGCCCTGCGGCACGTCTCCGAGCAGCCCGAGGTCCGGGCCGTCGAAGAGGCCATCAACCCGTACCTGGAGCAGGACCGGAACCTGAACGACCCCGAGTCCGCGCGCATGTTCTTCATGCGGGCCGCGCTCCCCGCCGTGCACCACGTCGCCGCCGGGGAACCGGACCCCGGGGAGGTCACGCGCCACGCGCTCTTCTACCCGGCCAAGCCCGGCTGCGGCGAGGCCCTGGCCCGCTTCCTCGCCCGCCAGGACGAGGCGGCAGCGCACCGTCCGGAGAGCCCCGTTCGGAGCAGCAGCATCTTCCAGCGCGACGACATCGTGGTCCGCCTCGTCGACGTGCGCGGCCCGCTCGACGCCGAGCCCGACAGCATCCGCGGCGTGCGAGGCCCGCGCAAGGCGGCCGTACTGGACCGGCTGACGGCCGCGCCCGCCGAGCGGACCCGCGCGACCCACCCCACGATGAACCTGATCACCGACCGCTCGGCGCCCGCAGAGTCCTGATCCCCCGTCCCCCTATCCCAGCCCGTCCAGGCTCCCCACACGCCAGGAGGAACCCGCCATGACCAGACAGCGTCCACGCATCGTCGACCTCAGCGAGACGCCGCCCAACCGCCGGCGCGGTGGCGACCTGAGGGCCGTGCTCACCCCGACCTCGGTGGGGTCCACCAGCGGCTTCATGGGCCTGGCTGTCATGGCCCCCGGGGAGTCCATCGCCGAGCACTACCACCCGTACTCCGAGGAGTTCGTGTACGTGGTCGCCGGCCGGCTGGAGGTCGACCTCGACGGCGAGGCCCACCCGCTGCGCACCGACCAGGGCCTCCTCGTACCGCTCAACGTGCGCCACCGGTTCCGCAACGTCGGGGACACCGAGGCCCGCATGGTCTTCCACCTGGGACCGCTTGCCCCGCGCCCCGAACTGGGCCACGTGGACACCGAAGCGGCCCCGAACCCGGAGGGCACCGCCTGGGAGCAGCCCCCGGACCGCACGGGAGCCGTCTCGTGACCGGCCGCCGGGTGGCGGTCACCGGGGTCGGCGTCGTCGCGCCCGGCGGGATCGGCGTCTCGGCCTTCTGGGACCTGCTCGCCAACGGCCGTACGGCGACCCGCGGCATCACCCTGTTCGACCCGGCCGGCTTCCGCTCCCGGATAGCCGCCGAGGTCGACTTCGACCCCGCCGCGCACGGCCTCGCCGAAGGGGAGGCGGCCCGGGCGGACCGGTACATCCAGTTCGCCCTCGTCGCCGCCCGCGAGGCCCTGCTCGACGCGGGCCTCGACCTCACCACGGACGAGGCCTGGCGCACCGGTGTCTCCCTGGGCACCGCCGTCGGCGGGACCACCCGTCTGGAGCACGACTACGTTGCCGTGAGCCAGTCGGGCGCCTGGTGGGACGTGGACCACAAGTTCGCCGGGCCCCATCTGCACCGGGCCTTCACCCCCGCCACCCTCGCCTCCGCCGTCGCGGAGCAGACGGGTGCGCGCGGGCCGGTGCAGACCGTGTCCACCGGCTGCACCTCCGGACTCGACGCCATCGGGTACGCCGTCCACTCCATCGCCGAGGGCCGGATGGACGTGTGCATCGCCGGGGCCTCGGACTCGCCCATATCGCCGATCACGGTGGCCTGCTTCGACGCCATCAAGGCGACCTCGCCGAACAACGACGACCCGGCCCACGCCTCGCGGCCCTTCGACGCCGACCGGGACGGGTTCGTCCTCGGCGAGGGCGGCGCCGTCCTCGTACTGGAAGAGCTGGAACACGCCCGCGCCCGCGGTGCGCACGTCTACTGCGAGATCGGCGGCTACGCCACCTTCGGCAACGCCCACCACATGACCGGGCTGACCGCCGAGGGCCTGGAGATGGCGCGCGCCATCCAGACCGCCCTGGACCAGGCCGGGATCGACGCCCGTGACATCGACTACGTCAACGCGCACGGATCCGGCACCAAGCAGAACGACCGCCACGAGACTGCGGCCGTCAAGCGGGTCCTGGGCGACCACGCCTACAAGACGCCGATGACCTCCATCAAGTCCATGGTCGGTCACTCGCTCGGCGCCATCGGGGCGATCGAACTGGCGGCCTGCGTGCTCGCCATGACCCACCAGGTGGTACCGCCCACGGCGAACTACGAGACGCCGGACCCCGAGTGCGACCTGGACTACGTACCCCGCACCGCCCGCGGCCGCACGCTGCGCAGCGTGCTCTCGGTCGGCAGCGGTTTCGGCGGATTCCAGTCCGCCGTGGTCATGACCCGGCCCAAGGAGGAGGTCTCGTGACCCGCCGTACGGTCATCACGGGCATCGGGGTCGTCGCGCCGAACGGCATCGGCGCCGACGACTTCTGGAAGGCCACCCACTCCGGTCTGTGCGTGCTGGACCGCGTCACCCGGGCCGGCTGCGAGCACCTCCCGCTGCGCGTCGCGGGCGAGGTACGGGGCTTCGACCCGGGCGCGATGGTCGAGGAGCGCTTCCTCGTCCAGACCGACCGGTTCACCCACCACGCCCTCGCCGCGGCCGACCTCGCCCTGGCGGACGCCCGGCTCGGCCGGGCCGACTACGAGGCCGATCCCTTCTCGGTCGGGGTGGTCACGGCCGCCGGGTCCGGCGGCGGCGAGTTCGGCCAGCGCGAACTGCAGCGGCTCTGGGACCAGGGCCCGCGCTACGTCGGCCCGTACCAGTCGATCGCCTGGTTCTACGCCGCGAGCACCGGCCAGATCTCCATCCGGCGCGGCCTCAAGGGGCCGTGCGGGGTCGTCGCCAGCGACGAGGCGGGCGGGCTCGACGCCTTCGCGCACGCCGTACGGGCCATCCGCCAGGGCAGCCGGGCGATGCTCGTCGGGGCGACGGAGGCACCGCTCGCGCCGTACTCCATCGTCTGCCAGCTGGAGTACGAGGGACTGAGCACCCGCGACGACCCCGAGCGCGCCTACCGGCCCTTCACCGCCAAGGCCTGCGGGTACGTTCCCGCGGAGGGCGGCGCCATGTTCCTCGTCGAGGACGAGGCCGCGGCCCTCGGCCGGGGCGCCACGGTACGCGCCGTCCTGGCCGGCCACGCCGCCACCTTCAGCGGCACCCGGCGGCCGGACGAGGCCGGCGAAGGCCTCACCCACGCGATCCGGGGCGCGCTCCGGGAAGCGGGCTGCGCCCCGGAGGAGATCGACGTGGTCTTCGCCGACGCCCTCGGGACGCCGCAGGCCGACGCGGCCGAGGCGGCCGCGATCGCGGCCGCCCTCGGCGCCCGCGGACGCCAGGTGCCGGTCACGGCGCCGAAGACCGGTACGGGCCGGGCGTACTGCGCGGCCCCCGCCCTCGACACGGCCGCCGCGGTCCTGGCCCTGGAGCACGGAGTCGTCCCGCCGACGCCGAACGTCTTCGACGTGTGCCACGACCTCGACGTGGTGACGGGCAGCGCCCGCTCCGCGGACCTGCGCACCGCGCTCGTGCTGAGCCGCGGCCGGATGGGCTCGAACTCCGCGCTCGTCCTGCGCAAGGGCGCGAAGGCCCCGTAACGGCCGTGCAGTCCACCCAGGGCCCGCGCCCGGCACGAGCCGCGCGCGGCCCCCCGTAGGAAGAGAGAAGCCACCCATGTCCGACCGACTGACCCTGGAGGAGCTGGCGGCCCTGATGAAGACCGCCGGCATCACCGTCGACCCCGCCGAGCTGGCGAGCCGTCCGGACTCGGCCTTCGACGAGTACGGCCTGGACTCGCTCGGCCTGCTCGGCATCGTCGGCGAGCTGGAGAACCGGCGCGGGCGGGCCCTGCCCACCGACGCCGACCGCTGCAAGACCCCCGGCGAGTTCCTCGACCTCGTCAACAACAGCCTGATGACAGGAGCCTGACATGCCAGGACACACCGAGAACGAGATCACCGTCAACGCGCCCGTGGACGTCGTCTGGGAGATGACCAACGACCTCCCCAGCTGGCCGCAGCTCTTCAGCGAGTACGCCTCGCTGGAGATCCTGGAGCAGAAGGGGGCCACCACCCGCTTCCGCCTGACCATGCACCCCGACGAGAACGGCAAGGTGTGGAGCTGGGTCTCGGAGCGGACCGTGGACCGCGAGGGCCTCACGGTCCGGGCCCGGCGCGTGGAGACCGGCCCCTTCGCGCACATGGACATCCACTGGCAGTACTTCGCGGTGCCGGGCGGCACGCGGATGAAGTGGACCCAGGACTTCGCGATGAAGCCGGACGCGCCGGTCGACGACGCGTGGATGACCGACAACATCAACCGCAACTCCCCGATCCAGATGGCGCTCATCCGGGACAAGATCGAGCAGCGCGAACGCGAGAACCGCGCTCCCGCCGTCAGCCGCCTCTGAAACGAAGGGTGAGTACCCCGGATGAACCAGTCGCACCGCGCACTCATCGTCGCCCGCATGGCGCCCGGATCGGCCCCCGACATCGCCGAGTTGTTCGCCGGATCGGACGCGGGTGAACTGCCGCACCTGGTCGGAGTCACGCGCCGCAGCCTGTTCCAGTTCGGTGATGTGTACATGCACCTGATCGAGGCGGACCGGCCACCGGGCCCCGCCATCGCCCAGGTCACCGAGCACCCGGAGTTCCGGCAGCTCAGCGAGAGCCTCACCGCCTACATCAGCCCGCACAACCCCGCCACGTGGCGCAGTCCGAAGGACGCGATGGCCCACGAGTTCTACCGCTGGGAGAAGGCCGCCGCGAAGTGACCCGAGCGGCCCGGACGGGACCCGCACACGGCGTGTGCGGGTCCCGCCGCGTGCGGTGCCCGCGCCTTGGACCGATCTTCGTCGGCCACGGGGCGTGAGCTATGTTTGAGCGTGAGTGACAGAGTCAAGGAGGCCCTTCCGGTGTCATCGGGGCAGCAGGCACGCGCTCAGGCGGCGGCGATCAAGCCGAGCGGGCAGTCGTCGGAGGAATTCCGCCCCCCGGCCGACCGGCTGCTCGCGCTCTTCGACGGCCGGCGCCTCTCCCCGGGCCAGCGCCGGATCGCCCAGTACCTGATCGACCACCTCACCGAGGCCGCCTTCCTGTCGATCACCGAGCTCGCGGAGCGGGTCGGCGTCAGCCAGCCCTCCGTGACCCGCTTCGCCTCCTCCCTCGGCTTCAGCGGCTACCCCGCCCTGCGCGACGTGCTCCAGCCCATCGCGCTGAGCGCCGTCGCCGGTTCGCCCGACACCCGCGAGGAGATCCGCCGCAACGAGCTGCAGGCCGCCGTGGACGCCGAGATCGAGAACCTCGAGAACGTGCGCCGGCTGCTCGCCGACACCAACCAGGTGCTGGACATCGGCCGCGCCCTGGCCGGTTCGGTGCCGCTGACCGTGCTCGGACTGCGGATCTCGGTGTCCCTCGCCGAGTACTTCGCCTACGCGGCCCGGCGCATCCACCCCGACGTGCGGCTGGTGACCCGCGGCGGCAGCGTGGCCTACGACGCGCTGCTGCAGTCCAAGGCGGCCGGCGGGACCTGGGTGCTGGCCTTCGCCATGCCGCGGCACGCCAGGGAGACCCTGGCCGCGGTCCGGGCCGCACGCAGCACCGGGCTGCGCGTCGTCCTGATCACCGATCCGACGCTCGGACCGCTGGTGGACGAGGCGGACGTGACGCTGAAGGCCGGAACCGGCTCGCGGCTGGTGTTCGACTCGTACGCGGCCCCCGGGATGCTCTCCGCGGCCCTGCTCCAGGCGATGGCGGACGCCGATCCCGAGCGCACCCAGGCGCGCCTGGAGGATTACGAGCACGTGGCCGACCAGCACGGATTCTTCCTGTAAGGCCTGGTCAGGTCTGATTTCACCCCAATTCTGACCAGGGGATATTCAACCCTCGAGATGCATGAAATTTTTCATACCCTTGCCTACTCGACGGTATATATGTTTACTGACGGCGGCGCTCCGGATCCACCAGATGCCAAGGAGGAGGACCCCCTCCTGAACGCACGCGCGGCACGACGACCTCCTCACGTCGTGGCACGCGTCGAGTCCAGGCCTTCGGATCCCGCAGAGCGCCCATGGCGGCCTCGGTCAACCCCTGGGCCGAGGCCGCCCCTCAGCAACGTCTCGATCAGAGTTCGACACCCCTCGGAAGTGACGAGAATGCCCCTGACGGCCACCATCACGCGTAGCCCGGACTGGCCCCTGCAGGTCAAGGCACCCGGTACCCACGACTGGGAACGCTCGGCCACGCGCTGGCTGCGGGACCTCCTCCCCGCCCGCTACGGCAGCTACCTGACCCTGACCCGCCACCACGCCCTGCTGGCCCGGCACGTCCAGCTCCAGCTCCAGCACGAGATGCGCGCGGTGCGGGTGGCCCTCCAGACGAGCAGGGCCGAGCTGCCCGTGCTGGGCGTCGGCGAGGCGGTCATCGAGAACACGATCAGGATGTACGCCGTCGAGCTCGAACAGCTGGGCCGCCTGTCCCGCGGCGCGCGCCTGGTCTCCGACGCGCTCCTGGTGGGCACCCCCGCACAGCGCAGGCGCTGAGTGCCGGGGGCGGGGGGGGGCCCCCGGGGCCGGGGCCCCCCCGGGCCCGGCCCCGGGGGGGGGGGCCGGCCCCCCCGGGGGGTTTAAAAAAGACACACCCCCCCCACCAATCGC
>NZ_JBHXNP010000059.1:4546-55766 GCF_042719495.1 Streptomyces sp. NPDC058525 | reverse complement strand
ACACCCACCCCAAACGACAACGTCGGCCTTCAAGACCACAACCGGGTCTTGAAGGCCGACGTCACGCGAGCCCCCGAATAAACCAACAGCATCCGGCCGGTGCGGGGGCTCCGTCACGTCCGTCAGGAGTTGTACGCCGACTGGGCGCGCTCCAGACCCTCCTGGATCAGGCACTCCACCGAGTCCGCCGCCCGGTCCACGAACCACTCCAGCTCCTTGCGCTCCGTGGAGGAGAAGTCCTTCAGCACGAAGTCCGCCACCTGCATCCGGCCCGGCGGCCGGCCGATGCCGCACCGCACCCGGTGGTAGTCCGCGCCCATCGACTTCGTCATCGACTTCAGCCCGTTGTGGCCGTTGTCCCCGCCGCCCAGCTTCAGCCGCAGCGTCGGGTAGTCGATGTCCAGCTCGTCATGGACCGCGACGATCCGGTCCAGCGGAACCTTGTAGAAGTCGCGCAGCGCCGTCACCGGACCGCCGGAGAGGTTCATGAACGTCATCGGCTTCGCCAGCACCACCCGGCGGTTCGCCGGACCGGGCGCACCGATGCGGCCCTCGACCACCTGCGCCCGCGCCTTGTGCGCCTTGAACTTCCCGCCGATCCGCTCCGCCAGCAGGTCGGCCACCATGAAGCCGATGTTGTGGCGGTTGCCCGCGTACTCCGGTCCCGGGTTGCCGAGGCCGACGATCAGCCAGGGTGCCGCGTCGTCCGACATCAAAAGCTCCTTAAGGCCTTGAACGAAGACGACCGCCGTCCCGCTCCAGTGGAGCCGGACGGCGGTCGGTCAGCAACTGCTGAGGGGACGGGGCGAGGCTCAGGCCTCGGTGCCCTCGGCCGCCTCGGCGGCCGGCTCCTCGGCCTGCGGGGCGACGACCTGCAGGACGGCGATCTCGCCGTCGACGGCCAGCGTGGTGCCGGCCGGCAGGACCAGGTCCTTCGCGTGGATGGTGGTGCCGGCCTCGAGGCCCGCGATCGAGACGGTGACCTCGGTCGGGATGTGGGTGGCCTCGGCCTCGACGGAGATGGTGTTCTGGAGGGTCTCCAGCATGTTGCCGCCCGCGGCCAGCTCGCCCTCGGTGACGATCGCGACGTCGACGGTGACCTTCTCGCCCTTCTTGACGATCAGGAAGTCGACGTGCGAGACCGAACGCTTCAGCGGGTGCTTCTGCACGGCCTTCGGGATGACCAGCTCGGTGCCCTCGCCCGCGATGTCCAGGGAGATCAGGACGTTCGGGGTGCGCAGCGCCAGCTGAAGGGCGTGGGCGTCGACGTTGACGTGCTTCGGGTCGGTGCCGTGGCCGTAGATGACGGCGGGGGTCAGGGCGTCACGACGCGCCTGACGGGCGGAGCCCTTGCCGAACTCGGTGCGGACCTTCGCGGAAAGCTTGACCTCGGACATGCTCACTCCTCGTGGGGTGACGGAAAAAGGACAACGGTCACCCGGCCGGAACGGCCTGCTACGAAGAGCGCGTCGATAACGGAGCGTCCGCACACGAAAGTGCGGCCTCCCTCGCCGAGCAACTCGATGAGTCTACCGGCGGGAAGGCCGCACTTTCAAAAGGATCTTCTGTGGTCCGCGTTACGCGGACCCGCCTACTGCTGCTCCTCGAAGAGGCTGGTGACCGAGCCGTCCTCGAAGACCTCGCGCACGGCGCGCGCGATCATCGGGGCGATCGACAGCACCGTGATCTTGTCGAGCTCCAGATCGGACGGGTCCGGCAGGGTGTTCGTGAAGACGAACTCGCTGACCTTGGAGTTCTTCAGACGGTCCGCGGCCGGGCCCGACAGGATGCCGTGCGTGGCCGTCACGATGACGTCCTCGGCACCGTGCGCGAACAGCGCGTCGGCCGCGGCACAGATGGTGCCACCCGTGTCGATCATGTCGTCGACCAGGACACAGACCCGGCCCTTGACCTCGCCGACCACCTCGTGGACGGTCACCTGGTTGGCGACGTCCTTGTCACGGCGCTTGTGCACGATGGCCAGCGGCGCGTCCAGACGGTCGCACCAGCGGTCGGCGACGCGCACGCGGCCGGCGTCCGGGGAGACGATCGTCAGCTTGGTCCGGTCCACCTTCGCGCCCACGTAGTCCGCGAGGACGTTCAGGGCCGACAGGTGGTCCACCGGGCCGTCGAAGAAGCCCTGGATCTGGTCCGTGTGCAGGTCCACCGTGAGGATCCGGTCGGCACCCGCCGTCTTCAGCAGGTCGGCGACCAGACGGGCCGAGATCGGCTCGCGGCCCTTGTGCTTCTTGTCCTGACGGGCGTACCCGTAGGACGGGACGATCACGGTGATGGAGCGTGCCGACGCGCGCTTCAGCGCGTCGATCATGATCAGCTGCTCCATGATCCACTTATTGATCGGAGCCGTGTGGCTCTGGATCAGGAAGCAGTCCGCGCCGCGAGCCGACTCCTGGAAGCGGACGTAGATCTCGCCGTTCGCGAAGTCGAAAGCCTTGGTCGGCACGAGGCCGACTCCCAGCTGGTGCGCGACCTCCTCGGCCAGCTCGGGGTGGGCGCGGCCGGAGAAGAGCATCAGCTTCTTCTCGCCGGTCGTCTTGATCCCGGTCACAGCACTGTCTCCTCAGACGTGTTGAAAGCTGCTCGCCCCCATGTGCGTCCGTCCCGCACACGGTGAGCCAGCCGAATTGCGTGCACCTATCACGGTACGCCGTCGTTGACGTACTCGTTTCCGGTCAGTTCACCTCAACGGCCGTCGGAGTCCACCTGGACCGCCGACTGGGCCGCCGTCGCGGCAGCGCTTCCCGGACGCTTGCGGGCCACCCATCCCTCGATATTCCGCTGCTGGCCGCGGGCCACGGCCAGCGCGCCGGGCGGCACATCCTTCGTGATCACGGACCCGGCGGCCGTGTAGGCCCCGTCTCCGATGGTGACGGGCGCCACAAACATGTTGTCCGAGCCCGTCTTGCAATGCGAGCCGACGGTGGTGTGGTGCTTGTGCTCACCGTCGTAGTTCACGAAGACGCTCGCCGCACCGATGTTGGTGTACTCGCCGATCGTCGCGTCGCCCACGTACGACAGGTGGGGCACCTTGGTGCCCTCGCCGATCGTCGCGTTCTTCATCTCGACGTACGTGCCGGCCTTGGCCTTCGAGCCGAGGACCGTGCCGGGGCGCAGGTACGCGAACGGGCCCACGGAGGCCGCGTCGCCGATCACCGCGCCATCGGCCACTGTGTTGTCAACGCGGGCCCCCCGGCCCACCCGGGTGTCCTTCAGCCGGGTGTTCGGGCCGACCTCGGCCCCCTCGGCCACGTGGGTGGCGCCCAGCAGCTGCGTCCCCGGGTGGATCACGGCGTCCTGGCCGAAAGTGACCGTCACGTCCACGAAGGTGCCGGCCGGGTCGACGACCGTGACGCCCGCGAGCATGGCCTGCTCCAGCAGCCGCGCGTTCAGCAGGGCGCGGGCCTCGGCGAGCTGCACGCGGTTGTTGATGCCCAGGATCTGGCGGTGGTCGGAGCCGACGGCCGCGCCGACCCGGTGCCCCGCCTCGCGCAGGATCCCCAGCACGTCGGTGAGGTACTCCTCGCCCTGGCTGTTGTCGGTGCGCACCTTGCCGAGGGCGTCGGCGAGCAGGGTGCCGTCGAAGGCGAAGACGCCGGAGTTGATCTCGCGGATGGCGCGCTGGGAGTCGCTGGCGTCCTTGTGCTCGACGATGGCCGTGACGGCGCCGCCGGCGTCGCGCACGATGCGCCCGTAGCCGGTGGAGTCGGGCACCTCGGCGGTGAGCACGGTGACGGCGTTGCCGTCGGCCTCGTGCGTGGCCGCGAGCCGGGCGAGGGTCTCGCCGGTCAGCAGGGGAGTGTCGCCGCAGACGACGATCACGGTCCCTCCCCCAGACTCCGTCCGGGGGGACCCCCAGACCCCGCCGAGCTCTTCGAGGGCCATCCGGACGGCGTGCCCGGTGCCGTTCTGCTCGTACTGGACGGCCGTGCGCACATCGGCGTCGATCCCGGCCAGGTGGGCGGTGACCTGCTCGCGGGCGTGCCCGACGACCACGACGAGGTGGGCGGGGTCCAGCTCACGGGAGGCGGCGACGACGTGACCGACGAGCGAGCGCCCGCAGATCTCGTGCAGAACCTTGGGAGTGGCCGACTTCATGCGGGTGCCTTCACCCGCTGCGAGTACGACGACGGCTGCCGGGCGGTTGGCGCTCACGGGGATGCCCTTCGGCTTCGGGGGTGGACGCCTGAAGGATACCGGGGCGGTATCACCCCGAAACGAGGCCGGGTCCCGACCGAGGCGGTCGGGACCCGAACTTCCTTTGCTCCCCTGCCAGGACTCGAACCCGGACATAGGACTCCAAAGGTCCCAGTGCTGCCAATTACACCACAGGGGATAGCAAAGCCGACTAAATCGGACATTCGCCTCTGTTGATCGCGTCGACGGCACCTACTATGCCGCACCACGTGCCCTCAATGCGACGGTACAAGTCGCAACTGGCGGAGACTCGAACGATCAAGCACCCCCGGTAGTCGGCGCCGGTGTTCTTCCTGACCGTCTGCGGGTTGTGCTTCTTGAGTGTCGTCCTCTGCAGGGCGGTGCGATCGACCCCCACCCGGTCCGCCCAGTACTGCTCCGCGCCCTCGACGTCCGCGGACTCGTGGATCATCACGCGGAATCTGAGCCGGTCGTGCGGAATCCCGATGAGCCGGAGCCAGGACAGGTAGACGTCGATGACGCCCGGGTCGCTGTTGATGAAGGTGACGGTTTCGGCGCGCCGGTGCGGCTTGCTCTTGGAGCCCTCCGCCCAGTACAGGGCGACGCCGGTCAAGAAGAGTTCGCGATCGCTGAGCGGGCCGACCACCTGTCGTGCGGAGTCGATGGCCGCGTCCCGCGCGGCCTCTCGGCGCGGGCCTTCGTGGGCCCAGCGTTTGAGTGCGGCGTCCCGGCCCTGCTCGGCCGGGGACCGGTGGTCGACCTTCGGCAGGTCCCGTACCCAGAGGGAGATGGAGCTCTTCGAGCAGCCCAGCTCCAGTTGGATCTGGTCGTAGGTGAGGCCCTGGAGGCGGAGTTCCCGGGCCTTCGCGCGGAGGTCGTCCTTGGCGTTTGGGCGCTTCGTCCATTCCGGTGCCGGCTCGTCCGCCAGGAGGCGGTTCAGGATGTCGTTGTTGTGGACGGCCAAGCGGTCGCGGATCTGGCGGCGGCTGAGCCCCTCGCGGCGGAGGGTCACCGCCTGTTCGCGGAGGGACTCGAAGGTCGCGGTCCCCGTGCGGAGGCCGCCGGTGCCGTCGCCTGGGCGACGTTGGATTTCGGGCATGTCGCCAATGTCGTCCGGAATGTGGAATTCAGGTCTCGGTCCGTGGGTGATTCGGTCGTACGTGCGATTACTGCCGGTTCTCGGGATTTTCGTTCGACCGTGTGCTGGGGCCCCTGCGTACGCTGGACGGCATGACCAGTACGGGGGATGTGGAAGGCCGCGCTGGGCCGCCGTTGTGGTGGGCGCGGCGGCGGGATGCCGTGGTGGACGTGGGGCTCGGCGTGGTGTCCGCCGTCGAGTGCGCGTGGGAGGGCGTGGCCTTCGCCGGTGAGGCGGGGGTGCCGACCGCGGTCGGCGTGCTGTTCGGGTTCCTGGTGGGGGCCACGCTGGTGCTGCGGCGCCGGTGGCCGGTGGCCGTGGTGCTCGTGGGGATCGCCGTGGCGCCCGCGGCGATGGGGTTCCTGCTCGGGGTGGTGGGCCTGTACACGCTGGCCTCCTCCGAGGTGCCCCGGCGGATCACCGCGACGCTGGCCTCGATGACGCTGGCCGCGACCTTCGTGGTGATGTACCTGCGGACCAGGAGCGACGTCGAGGCCGACCACCTGCTCGTGGTGTCGCTGTCCGGGTTCGTGGCGGTGGCGCTGACCGTGCCGCCGGTGCTGTTCGGGCTGTACATCGGAGCGCGGCGGCGGCTGATGGAGAGCCTCCAGGAGCGGGCGGACTCGCTGGAGCGGGAGCTGTCGCTGCTGGCGGACCGGGCCGAGGAGCGGGCCGAGTGGGCCCGCAAGGAGGAACGCACGCGGATCGCCCGGGAGATGCACGACGTCGTGGCGCACCGGGTGTCCCTGATGGTGGTGCACGCGGCGGCGCTGGAGGCGATCGCGGCCAAGGATCCGGCCCGGGCGGCGAAGAACGCGGCGCTGGTGGGTGACATGGGCCGGCAGGCGCTGACGGAGCTGCGCGAGATGCTCGGCGTGCTGCGCGCCGCGGAGAAGCCGGCGAGGCCGGTGGAGCAGCGGGAGCGGGTGCGGCCGGTGGCCGTGGCGCTGGTGGGGAGTTTCGACGACGGGCCCTCGCTCGACGCGCTGGAGGTGTTGGTCGGGCAGTCGCGGGCGGCCGGGATGACCGTGGAGATGGTCGTGCACGGTCAGGGGGCGGCGTACGCGGCGGAGGTGGAGCAGACGGCGTACCGGGTGGTGCAGGAGGCGCTCACCAACTGCCACAAGCACGCTCCGGGCGCGCAGGTGACCGTACGCCTCGCGCACCGCGACCGGGAGGTGGCCATGCAGGTGGAGAACGGGCCCTGCGACGGGAAGGCCGCCGAGCCCGGGCTGCCGAGCGGGGGCAACGGGCTGGTCGGGATGCGGGAGCGGGTGCTGGGCCTGGGCGGGGTGTTCGTATCCGGGCCGACCGACGAGGGCGGGTTCAAGGTGTCGGCGGTGCTTCCGGCCGGGTAGTCCCGTAGCTGGGTAGCTGGGTAGCTGGGTAGCTGGGTAGCTGGGTAGACGGCTGGGGGTCGCGGGGCGCGGGCCGGTGGTCGCGGGTCGGTGCCCGGTGCCCGGTGCCCGGTGCCCGGCGGTCGCGGGCCGGTGCCTGGTGGTCGGGGGCCGGTGGGTCGGTGCCGGGTGGTCGCGGGCCGGTGGTCGGCGCCCGGTGCCCGGTGCCCGGTGGTCGCGGGTCGCAGGCCGGTGGTCGGCGCCCGGTGGCCGGTGGTGCCGGGGGCGGTGTCGTCAGGTCGTTGTCAGGCGGGTTGGCTGGAGGCCGGTGAGGAGGAGGGTCAGGGCCTCGTCGATGCCTCCGCCGAGGTACCAGTCGCCGGTGTGGTCGATGCCGTAGACCCGGCCCTCGCGGTCGAGCGCGAGGTGGGAGCCTCCGTCGGCCTCGGTGCCGAGGGGGCACAGCTGTGTCGAGAGCGCGCGGCCCAGGTCGGCGAAGGTGCGGGCCAGGTGCAGGCCGGTCAGCGGGTCGAGCCGGACCGTGACGGGCGCTATCTGCCGGCCCGGTCCGGGGGCGGCGACGGTGAGGCCGCCGAACTCGGCCCAGGCCTCGACGGCCGCGGGGAAGACGGTGTGCCGGTGCCCGGCGGGGGTGGTGTGGTCGCGCAGTGCGTCGGCCCAGAACTCGGCCTGCTTGATGTCCCAGCGGCCGGGTTCCCAGCCGGCCGTGCGCAGGGCGGAGTCCACGGCGACGGGGAAGCGGGTCGCCGAGGAGCGGTCGTAGGAGGCTGAGGCGGTGGTCATGGCTACTCGGAGGGGGTGAGGTCGACGGGGCGTACGCCGAAGTGGGCGAGGAGTGCGTCGCAGGAGCGGCACGGGGGTGCGTAGCTGCCGTGCAGGGGGTCGCCGTCCTCGCGGATGCGGCGGGCGGTGATCTTCGCGTGCTTGAGGGAGCGGCGGGCTTCGCTCGGGGAGAGGGGTTTGCGGGAGGCGCGCCGGGAGCGGGCTCCTTCTACGGCGGCCAGGTGGCGGGAGAGCAGGATCGCCTCGGGACATCGGCCGGTGAAACGTTCGCGCTGGCCGCTCGTGAGGGTGTCGAGGAAGTCCTGTACGAGGGGGTGGAGCGCGGGCGGCTGGTCTGCTTTGCCGGCGGTGCCGGTGAGGGTTTCGCCGCGTACCGAGAGGGCGGCGGCGACGGTGGGCAGGATGCCGTCGCGGCGGAAGCGCAGGACGGGTACGGCGGGGCGGCCGTCGGTGCTGCTCCAGCGCAGGCGGGGGTCGCCCGCGGGGCCGCCCGCTTCGGGAGCGGCTCCTGACGGTCCGGAGGTTTCCGGTCCGCCGGGGCCTCCAGGGGTTGCGGGGCTTCCCGGGGTGTCCGGGGTGCCCGTGTCCTCCGGGGTGGAGTCGCCCGGGTTCGTGCGTGTCGCCGTGTTCTGCATGGTCGTGCTTTCCCTCCCGTGGCGGCGGTGGTGGCCGCTGTCGCGCACGCCCCCGTGCCGCGGGGACAGCCTGCCAAATGTCACCTGTCATGCGGAAGCGGGGTCGAATATTCGTATCAATTCGGATGTTCCAGGCCCCCGGTCGGGCGTGCGGGTCGCGGGCGGGTGAGCCCCTTGCCCCAGCGCATAGGCTGTGGTGAACCAGCCAGATCCAGCAGGGGGCTACCGCCATGACGACAGGTCGGCTCGGGCAGCAGGCCGCGCCACCCAACGCCGCTTATTCGGGGCAGGTCGTGCATTTCCCGGACCCGGTCCGGGCCGCTCGGCATCCCCACGGAGTGCGGATGGACGGCAACGGGCATCCGGACTTCTCCGCGTACGCGCGCGCGGCGGTGGAGATCGCCGAGCCGCCGGAGGGCTTCGGCGTGGACGAGCTGCGGCTGACGGACTACGTCTCCGCGAACGCGGCGATGCGGGCTTCCGGGCACGAGCTGTGGGACACGGTCGGACCGGTGGCCACTCCGCACGGCTGGACCTGGCACCACGTCGCGGGTTCGCGCCGCATGGAGCTGGTCCCCGTCGAGGTGAAGGCGCTGCTGCGGCACCACGCGGGGCTGGCGACGGCGCCGGTGGACCACGCCAAGCGCGGGACGCGGCCGTTGCAGGAGGTGCGCCCGGCGCACATGGGGCTGCCGAAGTCCGTGGTGTCGGTCGCGGAGGAGCAGGTGCAGGGCGTCGAGGAGGACCTCGGCTACCGGCTGCCGGAGGCGTACCGCTCGTTCCTCAAGGCGGCGGGCGGCTGCGCGCCGGTCGGCGCGGGGCTCGACGTGGACCTCGGTCTGCTGGTGGACCAGCCGTTCTTCACGGTGCGCGAGGAGGCGGCGGTCAACGACCTCGTCTACGTCAACAAGTGTCTGCGGGACCACCTGACGAAGGACTACCTGTGCGTGGCCTTCGTCCAGGGCGGGCTGCTCGCCCTGAAGGTGAAGGGCGAGGGCATCGGTTCGGTGTGGTTCTCGCCGTACGACGACGCGCGCGATCAGGACGGCTGGTCCGTGCAGGAGCGCGTGGAGCGGCTGTTGCTGCCGTGCGGCGGTGATTTCGACGCCTTTCTGGAGCGGTTGGCGGGCAATCCGCCGGAGCTGGAGGCGGTGGCCGGTCTGATGGTGGACGGCGGATTCGCACGCCCGGTTCCCGTGGCGGGGCCGGGTTCCCGTGCCGGTTCGGATGAGGGGTGATGGCGCGGTGGTGACGTTCGCGCAGGCGCAGGAGCGCGCCGAGGAATGGATCAACGGCGACGTGCCCGCGTACCAGCACCGCGAGGTGCGGGTGCGGGAGTTCGGACTCGGGTTCGTGGTGTGGGCCGAGGACCGCGCGGCCGGTCCCGTGTCCGGTGGCGGGCGGCAGCGGCTGGTCATCGCGCGGGACAGCGGCGAGGTGACGCTGTGGCCGGGGCTGCCGGTGGGTGAGGTGATCCGCCGGTACGAGGAGGAGTACGGGGCGGCGGCTGCCGCCACGGCTTCGGAGGCTTCGGTTCCGCCGCCGCGGATCGACTCCGAGCAGACGTCGTTCATGCTGAGCCCGCCGGAGTGGCTGCAGGAGGCGGCGGACCGGGCGGGGATCCCGCCGGCCGTGTCCGTGGCCCCGGCCGCTCCGGCTGCCCCGGCCGCCCCGGCTGCCCCGGCGCCGGACCCGGCGCCCCTGCCCGAGCCCGTGCCCGCCGCTGTGGACGCTACTGCTCCGGTCGTGCCGGAGCCGGTGGACGCCCCGGCCTCGGCCTCCGCTTCCGCTTCCGCTTCGGGCTCCGCTTCGGCTTCCGCGGAGGCGGCCGACGCCGCGTCCGCTCCCGAGCCCGCGTCCGCTCCCGAGCCCGCTGCCGCTCCGGCGTCCGTCGACGCGGTGCCGCTGCGCCGCGGGGGCGAGATCCCGTACGAGCCGACCGCCAACGACGGGGTGCCGGCCGGGTCCACGCCGTGGGCCGGGACCGATGTGAACTCCGGTGCGGACGACGCGTCCGTACCGCTGCCCGCGACGGTGTTCGCGCCGCCGCTGTCCGGGTCGGACCTGGACGAGGCGCCGCCGTCCGCGGTGGCTCCGGAGGCGAAGACCACGCTGATGCCGGGCGGCAGCCGGCTGCCGAGGACCGCGGTCGTCCCGGCGCTGGCGCCGGACGCGAGCTCCATCGCCGACGAGCCGACCAGCAAGGCCCAGGTGTCCCGGCCCGCCGAGCCCGCGCCCGGCGGGAGCCGGCCGTCGACCCCGCCCGGTCCGCCCACCCCGCCCGGGGCTCCGGGCTCGCTCGGGGGTGGCCTCGACCACGCCGCGACGATGCTGGCCGGTCCGGCCGTGACGGGCCGGCCGCCCGCGCCTCCCGGTCCGCCCGGCACCCCGGGTGCCGGCGTACCCCAGCCGCCCGGTCCGCCCGGTGCTCCGGGTTCGCTCGGGGGTGGCCTCGACCATGCCGCGACGATGCTGGCCGGTCCTGCTGTGACGGGTCAGCCGCCGGCGCCTCCGGGTCCGCCCGGTGCTCCGGGTGGCGGTGCGCCGCAGCCGCCCGGTCCGCCCGGTGTTCCGGGTTCGCTCGGTGGTGGGCTGGACCATGCCGCGACGATGCTGGCCGGTCCGGCTGTGACGGGTCAGCCGCCGGCGCCCCCCGGCCCGCCGCCGAACGCACCCGTCGCGCCCGTGCCGCAGGCCCCGGCGCCCAGCGGCGTGCCCACGGTCGGCCCCGGCTACCAGGCCGTGCTCCGCTACCGGGCACCCGACGGCTCCGAGCAGCAGCTCATCCGCCGTTCGGCGCCCGGCACCCCGCACCCCGAGTGGCAGATCCTGTACGAGCTGCGCGCCATGAACGTGCCGCCGCAGCAGGTGCTGGAGCTGCACACCGAGCTGGAGTCCTGCGAGCTGCCCGGCGGCTACTGCGCCCGGATGATCCGGGAGACGTGGCCGCAGGTGCGGATCACCAGCGTGGCCCCGTACGGCAAGGACCACGCGGGCCGTCAGCAGGGCATGCGGCACCTGCTCACCCACCAGGGGGAGCTGCACCAGGTGGCGGACGGCCCGGCGCGCCCCGCGCCGGTCCGGGCGCCCCTGCCGCAGGTCCCGCTCCAGCCGGCGATCCCGCTGGACGCGATCGGGCAGGAGCTGGCGGGCGCGTTCGGGCCGCAGGGCGTGTTCCGCTTCGACCAGCGGGCCGTGTCCCGTCAGGGCGTGCCGGACCTCGTGGCGCAGACGCTGATGTGGTCGGGGCTGCCCGTCGACTTCGGGCCGTTCTTCTGGGCGCAGGCGGTACCGGGCCAGCCGGTGCCGACGCTGGCCGAGCTGGCCGCGCAGCGGCAGGTGCAGCCGGCGTCGGACGCGGGTTCGTACCTCGTCGTCGGCAGTGACTTCGGCAAGGCGCTGTGCGTGCAGTACGGCACGGCGAACATCGTGGCGGTGCCGGTGGAGGGCGGCCCGGGCGGCGCTCCGGTGCCCCCGCAGTTCGTGAACTCGAGCCTGCCGCAGTTCGCCCGGTCCTTGGCGATGCTGGGTCACATGTGGCGGCTGAGGCAGCATCTGACGCCGGAGCAGGCGGGTCGCTGGACCGTCGATTTCCAGGCGAATCTGGCCGGGCTCGACAGCGCGGCGCTGGCCTCGCCGGAGAGCTGGTGGTCGGTGCTGGTGGAGCAGATGTGGGACGGACTGCTCTGATCGGATGATCGGTTGAATGGCCGGGCCGAGACCCCTCGAACAGGGTCTCGGCCCGGCCATTCAGGCTTCTGGGAGCAAATGACGCATCCTTGACAGGAATCCCCGCGAGAGAGGCGCTTCCAGGATGAGTGCACCCATTGCGACTGTGCGCGGCCGTGGCTACCGGGCGGATCAGGTCGACCGGTATCTCGCCCGGCTGTCCGGCAGCCGTGACGAGGCCTGGGAGCGGGTGGCACGGCTGACCGTCCTGGCGAAGCAGATGGAGGGCGAGGCGGCGCGGCTGCGCGAGGCCGTGTCCGCGCTGGCTCCGCAGACGTACGAGGACCTGAGCGAGCGAGCCCGCCGGATCCTGCTGCTGGCGCAGGAGGAGGCGGAGATCCTGCGGGGCGACGCGCGGGTGGACGCGGCCGAGGCGATGGGCGCGGCCGAGGCGCACGCGGAGCGGGTGGCGGAGCTGGCCCGGCAGGACGCGGCGGCGGTGGGCGAGCAGACCGAGGTACGGGCCCGGCAGGGGCTGCTGCGGGCGCAGCGCGAGGCGGACGACGCGCGGGCGGAGGCCCGGGAGGACGCGCAGGCGTGGCGGTCGGAGGCGCAGGCCGGGCTGGCGGAGACGCGGCGGCGGGCGGAGGCGCAGCAGGCGGAGCGCGAGCAGGAGCAGCGGGAGCGGTGGGAGGCGGCGGAGCGGGAGCTGGCCGAGCGGGAGGCGGAGCTGGAGGCGCGCCACGCCGAGCTGGAACGCTACGCCGAGTCCCGGCTGGCAGAGGCCCGCCGGGGCTTCGCGGAGGCGGAGGAGGCGGCGCGGCACGGCCAGGAGGACGCGGAGGCGCTGGCGGCCGAGCTGATCGCGGAGGCGCGGGTGGCGGAGGAGCGGGTGGGGCGGGAGACGGAGCGGGTCCTGCGGGAGCATGCGGAGGCGGAGGAGGAGATGCGGGCCCATATGAACCATGTCCGCTCGAGCCTTGCGGCGTTGACGGGGCGGGCTCCTGCCGAGGGCTGATGCGGGTGCCGGCTCGCTGCCGCTGGGCTCCGCGCCTCAAGCTCCGGCGGGGCTGGGGGTGTCGGTGCGGCTTAAAGATCGGGGCTCCGCCCCGGGCCCCGCGCCTCAAACTCCCCCAGACTCCGTCCGGGGGGACCCCCAGGCGGGGCTGGGGGGTTGTATTCGTACGGGTCGCTGCGGAGGCCTCGGGTGGTTACCACCACCGTGAACGGGGGTGTTGCCGTGGGTGAGAGGGGGGCCGTGAGGGTGCCGGTTGTGGGGTCGGGGTCCGCGGGGACGGGGGAGCCGTTCACGGTGAGGGCGGGTGCGGCGGGGCCGGGCTTGGTGGGGTCGGGGGGTGTGAAGCCGCCGCCCTTGACCGTGAGGCGGCCCTCGTCGACGGTGACGTCCGTGATCACCGGGTTCGGGCGGACGGCCATCTTGTTGACCAGGTAGGCCCCGGCCGGTGCGCCCGTCAGCGCCCAGATCTCGGAGGGCAGGCGGGGGAGTCCGGCGCCGACGTCCGAGAGGAAGAACAGGACGACGTAGAGCATCGTGACCGCGCTGAGGACGACGTACTGGAGGTCGACCAGGTCCGTGCGCCCGCTGTCGTTCGCGATGAGCTCGCGCAGCGGCCGCCGTCCCGACGGCGTGGACTTCGCGGCCGGTTTGGCCATGCTGCCGTTCTCGACACGCAGCCCGACCACCGTCTTCGCCGCGATCATGGCCACGTACGGGCCGCCGAGCAGCGGCAGGTACACGGTCGTCAGCGGGGACAGCGGGCCGTGCTCGCCCTGGAACCAGTCGGCGCCGCCGCCCGCGGTGAGTCCGAAGCCGAGGGTGGCGAGCAGCAGCCAGACCAGGATCACCGTCCAGGCCAGGGCCAGTGCCGTGGAGGTGGAGAGCCGGCCGTCGCGGCCGGTGACGAAGGCCGGGTCGCGGCGCAGCCGCAGGAGCAGCGGGCCGGCCAGTGCGGCCAGCAGGAGCAGTGCGAGTAATGCGGAAGCCATGCGTCGTCCCCCCGGAAACGGTCCTGGCTCCGACTTAACCCGTTGATCCCGAGCATGACAAGTCGTGGCCCGTTCCGGGCGGTTACTCCTCGGCGTGCTCCGGCAGCACCGGGAACCTGCGCGGCGCCACCAGCAGCAGCACCAGTACGGAGACCACGGCCGCGACCGTCGCGCCGAGGAAGATGTGCTCCACGGCGGCGGCCACGGCCTCGCGCAGGTAGTCGGCCGCGGCCAGGGAGATCAGGCCCGGCTGGTCCAGGGCCTTGGTCACGTCGTCGAGGGCGGTGGGCAGTCCGGGTACCGGCGCGTCCGCGAGGCGGGCGGCGATGGTGGCGTTGGCGACGGCGGCCAGCAGGGCCGCGCCGACGCTCTGGCCGACCTGGCGGTAGAACAGGATCGAGGCGGTCGCGGTCCCGCGCTCCGCCCAGCCCACGGTGGCCTGGACCCCGACGACCAGCGGCAGCTGGAACAGGCCGAGGGCGGCGCCCAGCAGCAGCATGATCAGTGCGGGCTGCCAGGGCTGGGCGGGGTACGGGAGCAGGGTGAAGGAGAACAGGATCGCCGCGGCCATGGCCATGCCGAGGGCCGCGGTCCGGCGGAATCCGATGCGCCGGTAGACGTGCTGGCTGAGCGCGGCGCTGATCGGCCAGCTCAGGGTCATCACGGACATGACCAGTCCGGCGCCGATGGGTCCGAGGCCGAGCACGGACTGGGCGTACGTCGGCATGAACACCATCGGGGCGACCATCAGCAGGCCGAGCGCCCCCATGGCGAGGTTGACGGCGGCGATGGTGCGCCGACGCCACACCCAGCCCGGCAGGATCGGTTCCTCGGCCCGGCGTTCCACCCGTACCACGACCGCGGCCAGCAGTGCGGACGCGCCGAGCAGTGCCAGTGAGGGCGCGGACAGCCAGGGCCAGGCCACCCCGCCCTGGACGAGAGCGAAGAGCAGCAGCCCGCCGCAGGCGAAGATCGACAGGGCCCCGGCCCAGTCGACGGGGCCGCGGCGTCCGGGCGACCGTACGGGCTCCTTCAGGTGACGGGAGATCATCCACAGGGCGAGGGCGCCCAGCGGCAGGTTGATCAGGAAGATCCAGCGCCAGTGGGCGTACGAGGCGAGCAGCCCGCCGAGCGCCGGGCCGGCCACGGCCGAGGTGGCCCACACGGTGGACATCCGGGCCTGGATCTTGGGCCGGTCCTTGAGCTGGTAGAGGTCGGCGGCGAGCGTCTGGACCGTGCCCTGGAGGGCGCCGCCGCCCAGGCCCTGGACGATCCGGAACGCGATGAGGGCCGCCATGTTCCAGGCGAGCGCGCACAGCAGCGAACCGACGACGAACAGGCCGATGCCGAAGAGCAGCATGGGCTTGCGGCCGAAGGAGTCGGACAGCTTCCCGTAGACGGGCAGGGTGACGGTGACGGCGAGCAGGTAGCCGGAGAAGAGCCAGGAGAACACGGAGAACCCGCCGATGTCGCCCACGATCTGGGGGACGGCGGTGGCGACGATGGTGCTGTCGATGGCGACGAGGGACGTGCCGAGCATCAGCGAGGCGACCACGGCGCGGGGCGGCCGCCCGGCCGGCTTCGCCGCGGAGCCGTTGCCGGATGAGGAGCCCTTGCCGGATGAGGAGCCGTTGCCGGGTGCGGAGCCCTTGCCGGGTGCGGTGTCGGCGGCTCCCCTGCTCGGCCCACCCGTCGCACCCGCCGTGCTCGGCGTGCTCGCCGTGCGGGCCGGGACGCCGCCGGGTATGCCGTCGGGTCTTCCTGCCGCGCTCTCCGCTGCGCCCACCGAGATTCCTTCCCCCTGCACGTACTCGCGGGGAACACCTTCTCACCGCTGCCCTGCCCGGCGGTATCCCCCACGGCAGCTCCGCCGAAGGGTGGAGAACCCCTAGGGGACCCTCCGCACAACGGCCCAGGGGCCGTTCGTCCCGGCGGAGGAGGAGGAAGTCCGCGGCGCGTCTTTAACTGGTTCACATGGGCCGGAAGCCCCGGGGGTGGGGTTAACCCCCGGACGGATACGGCGATGGGCACCAGCGCGCCGGAGCCCGGTCCGCAACAGACTTTGGGCGCGGCGCCGCACGCACGCCGAGCAGTACCGCGAGCAGCACTCCGTGCAGTACTCCAAGCAACTTCGAGCAACTTCGAGCAGGACACCGAGAAGGAGAAAGACCGTGACAACGGCTATGACCGAAACCAGGCACGGGGGTACTGGAGGGCATGCTGCCGTCGCGGCCCGGGCGCGGAAGGTCGTCAAGGCCTACGGCTCCGGCGAGACGCGGGTCGTCGCCCTGGACGACGTGGACGTGGACATCCACCGCGGCCAGTTCACCGCGATCATGGGTCCCTCCGGCTCCGGCAAGTCCACGCTGATGCACTGCCTCGCCGGTCTCGACACGGTGACCAGCGGGCAGATCCACCTCGACGACACCGAGATCACCGGGCTGAAGGACAAGAAGCTCACGCAGCTGCGCCGAGACCGGATCGGCTTCATCTTCCAGGCGTTCAACCTGCTGCCCACGCTGAACGCCCTCGAGAACATCACGCTCCCCATGGACATCGCGGGCCGCAAGCCCGACGCCGAGTGGCTGAACCGGGTCGTGGAGACCGTCGGCCTCGCCGGCCGCCTCAAGCACCGCCCCACCGAGCTCTCCGGCGGCCAGCAGCAGCGCGTGGCCGTCGCCCGCGCCCTCGCCGCCCGCCCGCAGATCATCTTCGGGGACGAGCCCACCGGAAACCTGGACTCGCGGGCCGGCGCCGAGGTCCTCGGCTTCCTGCGCCGCTCGGTGGACGAGCTCGGCCAGACCATCGTGATGGTCACCCACGACCCGGTCGCCGCCTCCTACGCGGACCGCGTCATCTTCCTCGCCGACGGCCGGATCGTCGACGAGATGTACGGGCCCACCGCCGAGCAGGTCCTCGACCGCATGCTGTGTTTTTCTGGGGGACGCCCCCAGACCCCCGACGTCGACGCGCGCGGGCGGACCTCGTGAGCAACACCGTCCTGAAGACCTCCCGGCGCAACTTCGTCGCGCACAAGGGGCGGATGGCGCTCTCCGCCGTCGCGGTCATGCTCTCGGTCGCCTTCGTCTGCGGCACCCTGGTGTTCACCGACACCATGAACACCACCTTCGACAAACTGTTCGCGGTCACCAGCTCCGATGTGACGGTGAGCCCGAAGGCCGCGAAGAGCGGCGAGGAGATCCCGGACCGCGGCAAGCCGGAGACGCTGGACGCCTCGGTCGTCGAGCAGGTCGCGAAGGCCGAGGGCGTGGCCGGCGCCGAGGGCGCGGTCCTGTCGATGTCCGTCACGGTGGTCAACTCCAAGAACGAGAACATGGGCTCGACCACCGGCGCCCCGACCATCGCGGGCAACTGGAACGACAACGAGCTCAAGTCCATGAAGATCACCTCGGGTCACGCCCCGCGCGGCCCCACCGAGGTGATGGTCGACGCCGACACCGCGCAGAAGCACCACCTGGGGCTCGGTGACGAACTGCGCACCATCGCCGTCACCGGCGACCTCCGCGCCAGGATCAGCGGCATCGCCACCTTCACCGTGACCAACCCGGGCGCGGCGATCGTCTACTTCGACACCCCCACGGCGCAGCAGCACCTGCTCGGCGCTCCGGGTGCCTTCACGCACGTCAACGTGACCGCCAAGGACGGGGTCGGCGACGAGCAGCTCAAGCAGAGCATCGCCTCCGCCGTCGGCGCGGACACCTACAAGCTCCAGACCGCCAAGGAGGCCGCGGACGCGAACCGCGAGGACGTCGGCTCCTTCCTCGACGTGATGAAGTACGTGATGCTCGGCTTCGCCGGCATCGCCTTCCTGGTCGGCATCTTCCTGATCTTCAACACCTTCTCCATGCTGGTCGCCCAGCGCACCCGTGAGATCGGCCTGATGCGTGCCATCGGCGCCGACAGCGGCCAGGTGCTGAAGTCCGTCGTGGTCGAGGCCTTCCTCCTCGGCGTCGTCGGCTCGGTGCTGGGCGTCGGTGCGGGCGTCGGGCTGGCCGTCGGGCTCATGGAGCTCATGGGCCAGATGGGCATGCACCTGTCCACCGATGACCTCACCGTCGTGTGGACCACCCCGGTCGTCGGCGTCTTCCTCGGCGTGGTCGTCACCGTCGTCGCCGCCTTCGTCCCGGCCCGCCGGGCCGGCAAGGTCTCCCCGATGGCGGCCCTGCGCGAGGCGGGCACCCCCGGTGACAAGAAGGCCGGCGTCATCCGCGCCGTCCTGGGCCTGGTGCTCACCGGCATCGGCGGCGCGGCCCTCTACCTCGCCTCCGCCGCCGACGAGGCCGGCCCCGGTTCGCTCTGGCTGGGCCTGGGCGTCGTACTCACCCTCATCGGCTTCATCGTGATCGGCCCACTGCTCGCCGCGGGCGTGGTGCGGGTGCTCTCCGGCGTGGTGCTGCGCCCCTTCGGCTCCGTGGGCCGGCTCGCCGAGCGCAACGCGCTGCGCAACCCGCGCCGTACCGGCGCCACCGCCGCCGCGCTGATGATCGGCCTGGCGCTGGTCGCCTGCCTGTCCGTGGTCGGCTCCTCGATGGTGGCCTCCGCCACCGACGAGCTCGACCAGTCGGTCGGAGCGGACTACATGATCGCCTCGCAGACCCAGCAGCCGGTGATGCCGCAGGCCGAGCAGGCGCTGAAGTCCGTCCGCGACCTCGACCACGTCACCGCCTACCGCCAGGTGGAGGCGACGCTCACCGCCCCCGACGGCTCCACCGAGACGGAAGGACTCGGTGCCACCGACCCGACGTACGCCCAGGACATCCGGCGCAAGATGATCGCCGGGGAGCACGCGGCGGCGTACGGCAAGGACTCCATCTCGGTGGGCTCGGAGTACGCGGCCAAGCACGGCGTCAAGGTCGGTGACGAGCTGAAGGTGGCCTTCACCGGTGGCAACACCGTCCTGCTGAGGGTCGCGGCGATCACCAGCGACGAGGGCAACCTCGACAAGGGGATGAAGTACATCAGCACCGCGGTCGCCGAGGCGAACGTCCCGGCCGACCGGATGCCGCGCCCCTTCATGCTGCTGGCCGGCGCGAAGGAGGGGCAGTCCGACGCCGCGTACGCGGCGGTCAAGGCGGCGCTGGCGGAGTACCCGCAGTACCAGGTGCAAAACCGGGCCGACTACAAGAAGTCCCTGAAGGACCAGGTCGGCCAGCTCCTGAACATGGTCTACGGGCTGCTCGCCCTCGCGATCATCGTGGCGGTCCTGGGCGTCGTGAACACCCTGGCGCTGTCGGTGGTCGAGCGGACCCGCGAGATCGGCCTGATGCGCGCCATCGGCCTCTCGCGCCGCCAGCTGCGCCGCATGATCCGCCTGGAGTCGGTGGTCATCGCCCTCTTCGGCGCCCTGCTCGGCCTCGGGCTGGGCATGGGCTGGGGCGCCACCGCGCAGCAGCTCCTCGCCCTGGAGGGCCTGAAGGTGCTGGAGATCCCGTGGCCGACGATCCTCGGGGTGTTCGCCGCCTCGGCCTTCGTGGGCCTGTTCGCCGCGCTGGTCCCGGCCTTCCGGGCGGGGCGGATGAACGTTCTGAACGCGATCGCGAGCGAGTAGCACGGCCCGCGTTCGTCAACGGGGGTATGCCGGTCCGGGACCTTGGGGTTCCGGACCGGCGTCGTGTCCGGCCGTCGCCCGGGCCCCCCGCGGCCGCCGGGTCACTCGCGGCGCATCAGGACGACGCCCTCCGCTTCGCCCACCAGGGTGAACCGGGTGCCGGGATGCAGCTGGTGGGCGTAGCCGGTCGGGTCCTCGCCGGCCCATTTGGAGGAGTTGTCGATGGTGATCCAGTCCGGGACCACGCCCTTGCTGCCGCCGATCCAGAGCACCCGGCAGCGCGAGGTCAGCCGGGTCAGCGGGCCGGTGTCGGCCTCCACGGTCGCCCCGTCGGGGATCTGGCCGAGGAGCTCCTCGATGGCGGTGACGCGGGCCGGCTTCTCGTACGTACGGGCCTGCGCGAGCTTCTCGGTCGGCAGGCTGGTCGCGCTCAGGGCGAGGCCCGCGGCGAGGACGGCGGTCGGCAGCTGGAGGGCGTACGAGCGCAGCCGGGGCCGCTCGCCGCGCCGGACGGTGTCGATGGCGTCGACCAGGGCGAGGGTGACGACGGGCATGAGCACGGCGCTGTAGTGCCAGTCGGTGGACCAGTAGTGGTCGTCCCCGGACAGGAACCGCCAGCCGAGGGTGGGGGCGGCGACCAGCAGCAGCGGCGAGCGCAGGGCGAGCAGCCCGGAGGTGGGGATCAGCACCCAGGCCAGGGTCTCCAGCTTGGTGCCGAGGCCGGCGAAGGGGCCCCCGCCGTCGATCTTGTCCCAGTAGCCGTAGCCCGCCGTGGCGAAGGCCGGTATGAACACGGTGAACACGAGGACCGCGAAGACCGTGGCCCCGACGGCGACGCCCACGGCCGTCCAGGCGGCCCGCCGGTCGGTGGGCCTGGCCCGCCAGGCGACGACCACGGCCAGCGCGGCGAGGGTGAAGCCCAGGTCCTCCTTGACGAAGAGCAGCGGCACCCCCCACAGCAGGGCGGCCCGCCAGCGCCGGTCGAGCAGCGCCTCCAGGGCGAAGGCGAGCAGGGGCACGGCGAAGGCGATCTCGTGGAAGTCGAACTCCACGGCCCGCTGGATGCCCCAGGACAGCCCGTACGCGACCCCGAGGGCGATCCCGCGGGGCCGGCCGAGCAGCCGTGCGGCCGCACGGGTGACGGGGACCGCGGACAGCGCGAAGAGCGCGGCCTGGGCGACGAGGAGGGTGAGGGGGCCGGGGAAGACCCGGTAGACGGGGGCGATGAGCGCGATGATCGGGGAGAAGTGGTCCCCGAGGATGTTGGCGCCGGGCCCCTTCAGGTCCGCGACGGGCTCCTGGAGGTGGGCGTAGGCGCGGATGGCCTGTTCGAAGATCCCCAGGTCCCAGGAGGCCCACTCCATCCGCCGGAACCGCCCGACGGACAGCACGAGGTACACGAGGAACAGCCCGCCGGCCACCGCGTACGGCCCGGCCCACCGGCCCCGGCCCGCCCTGCCGCCGCGCACCGGCCCGACCTCGGCCTCGGCCTCGGGCGGCCGGGCTATCGCATCGCTCGTCACGGCCTCGTGTGCTCCCTCGGCGAGCTCAGACGGTCAGTACCGCAACATCGTAGAGGGGGATGTACTTGTCCCGGGTGACGAGCGTGAGCCCTTCGGACTGGGCCTGGGCGACCAGCATCCGGTCGAAGGGGTCCCTGTGGTGGAAGGGGAGCTGCCCCGCCCGGATGCCGTGGAGGGCGGTGACGGGCAGGGGCCGGAGCTGGCAGTCCCTGGCCCGTTCGGGCAGGTCCTCGGGGCCGTCCAGCTTGCCGAGGGCCTGCTTCACCGCGAGTTCCCAGGGGGTGACGGCGCTGACGTAGGCGAGCCGCTCCGTGTCGAGCAGGTCCTTGATCTCGTCCGGCAGCTGCGGGGAGTCCATGAGCCACCACACGATGACGTGCGTGTCGGCCAGCAGCTTCATGCCTCTGCTCCGCTGCCCGGGGTCAGTCCGAAGGCCTCGGCGAAGCCGGAATCATCCGACATGTCGTCGAAATCGTCCCGGAAGACCACGGGTTCGCGTACCGAGCCCCGTGCGGTCCGCAGGACCTTCCCCGCGAGCGGGACCACCTTCGCGACCGGCTCGCCGGCCTTGCTGATGATCACCTCTTCGCCGGTGGCGACCGCCTCCAGGATCTTGGAGAAGTTCGTTTTCGCCTCGTGGACGTTGTACTGCCGGGGCGCTTCCATGGGTCCTCCGGGACCGGAGTGGACTAACGGCTGGGCTAAGCGTATGCAGATCGGCGCGGCCCCCGCCAGTTCCTTCACTCCCGCGGGTGACCCGAATCCCCCGCGCGTGGCGGAGGGGACCGTCGTAGGGTGGGGAGCCCCGGCCCGTGCGACGTGTCGGGTCCTTCGCGTTGCCCCTTCTCGACCCTCACCGGATGGAAAGCCTCTTCATGAGCCTGCACGGACTGCTCGACGCCGTCACCCGGGACCCCGCCCTCGCCGAGGCGGTCACCGCGGCCGGGGACGGCAACCGCATGCACGTGGACCTGGTCGGACCGGCCGCCGCGCGGCCCTTCGCGATCGCGGCGCTGGCCCGGCGGACCGAGCGGACCATCCTCGCCGTCACGGCCACCGGGCGCGAGGCCGAGGACCTGGCCGCCGCGCTGCGGTCGCTGCTGCCCTCGGCCGACGAGGTGGTGGACTACCCGTCCTGGGAGACGCTCCCGCACGAACGGCTCAGCCCGCGCAGCGACACCGTCGGCCGCCGGATCGCCGTCCTGCGCCGCCTCGCGCACCCGAGCAAGGACGACCCGGCCGCCGGGCCCGTCTCCGTGGTCGTCGCACCGATCCGCTCCGTGCTCCAGCCGCAGGTCAAGGGGCTCGGGGACCTGGTGCCCGTGTCCCTGCGGCAGGGCCAGAGCGTCGACCTCGGCGAGGTGACCCAGGCGCTGGCGGCCGCCGCGTACGCGCGCGTGGAGCTCGTCGAGAAGCGCGGCGAGTTCGCCGTGCGCGGCGGGATCCTCGACGTGTTCCCGCCCACCGAGGAACACCCCCTGCGCATCGAGTTCTGGGGCGACGAGGTCGAGGAGATCCGCTACTTCAAGGTCGCCGACCAGCGCTCCCTGGAGATCGCCGAGCACGGGCTGTGGGCCCCGCCCTGCCGCGAGCTGCTGCTCACCGACGAGGTGCGGGAGCGGGCCGCGGCGCTCGCCGAGGCCCACCCCGAGCTCGGCGAGCTGCTGAACAAGATCGCCGAGGGGATCGCCGTCGAGGGCATGGAGTCCCTGGCCCCGGTCCTGGTCGACGACATGGAACTGCTCATCGACGTGCTGCCCGCCGGGGCGATGGCCGTGGTCTGCGACCCCGAGCGGGTCCGGACCCGGGCCGCCGACCTGGTCGCGACCAGCCAGGAGTTCCTGATGGCCTCCTGGGCGGCCACCGCGGGCGGCGGCGAGGCCCCCATCGACGTCGGCGCCGCCTCCCTGCGCGGCATCGCCGACGTACGCGACCACGCCCGCGAGCTCGGCATGATGTGGTGGTCCGTCTCCCCCTTCGCCGCCGAAGAGGCGGACCTCTCCGGCGGGGACACGCTGAAGCTCGGCATGCACGCGCCCGAGGCCTACCGCGGCGACACCGCCCGCGCGCTCGCCGACACCAAGGGCTGGATCGCCGACGGCTGGCACACCGTCTACCTCACCGAGGGCCACGGCCCGGCCGCCCGCACCGTCGAGGTGCTCGGCGGCGAGGGCATCCCGGCCCGGCTGGAGGCCGAGCTGCGCACCCTGGAGCCGTCGATCGTCCACGTCGCCTGCGGCTCGGTCGAGACCGGCTTCGTCGACCCGGCCCTGAAGATCGCGGTGCTGACCGAGACCGACCTCACCGGGCAGCGCACCGCCACCAAGGACCTCGGCCGGATGCCGACCCGCCGGCGCAAGACGATCGACCCGCTGACCCTGGAGGCCGGCGACTACATCGTCCACGAGCAGCACGGCGTCGGCCGCTACGTCGAGATGGTGCAGCGCACCGTCCAGGGCGCGACCCGCGAGTACCTCCTCGTCGAGTACGCCCCCGCCAAGCGCGGCCAGCCCGGCGACCGCCTCTACATCCCCACCGACCAGCTGGAGCAGGTCACCAAGTACGTCGGCGGCGAGGCCCCGACCCTGCACCGGCTCGGCGGCGCCGACTGGACCAAGACCAAGGCGCGGGCCAAGAAGGCGGTCAAGGAGATCGCCGGCGACCTCATCAAGCTCTACAGCGCGCGCATGGCCGCCCCCGGCCACGTCTTCGGCCCCGACACCCCCTGGCAGCGCGAGCTGGAGGACGCCTTCCCGTACGCGGAGACGCCCGACCAGCTCACCACGATCGCCGAGGTCAAGGAGGACATGGAGAAGTCGGTCCCGATGGACCGGCTGATCTGCGGCGACGTCGGCTACGGCAAGACCGAGATCGCGGTGCGGGCGGCGTTCAAGGCGGTGCAGGACGGCAAGCAGGTCGCCGTGCTCGTGCCCACGACCCTGCTCGTGCAGCAGCACTTCGGCACCTTCTCCGAGCGCTACAGCCAGTTCCCGGTGAAGGTGAAGGCCCTGTCGCGGTTCCAGAGCGACAGCGAGTCCAAGGCCACCCTGGAGGGCCTGCGCGAGGGCTCGGTCGACGTGGTCATCGGCACCCACCGGCTGTTCTCGCAGGAGACGAAGTTCAAGGACCTGGGCCTGGTCATCGTCGACGAGGAGCAGCGCTTCGGCGTCGAGCACAAGGAGCAGCTGAAGAAGCTGCGCGCCAACGTCGACGTGCTCACCATGTCGGCGACCCCGATCCCGCGCACCCTGGAGATGGCGGTGACCGGCATCCGCGAGATGTCGACGATCACCACCCCGCCGGAGGAGCGGCATCCGGTGCTCACCTTCGTCGGCCCGTACGAGGAGAAGCAGATCGGCGCGGCCATCCGCCGTGAACTGCTGCGCGAGGGCCAGTGCTTCTACATCCACAACCGGGTCGAGTCCATCGACCGGGCCGCCGCCAAGCTCCGCGAGATCGTGCCCGAGGCGCGGATCGCGACGGCGCACGGGCAGATGTCCGAACAGGCCCTGGAGCAGGTCGTGGTGGACTTCTGGGAGAAGAAGTTCGACGTGCTCGTCTCGACGACGATCGTCGAGTCCGGCATCGACATCTCCAACGCGAACACCCTGATCGTGGAGCGCGGCGACAACTTCGGCCTCTCCCAGCTGCACCAGCTGCGCGGCCGCGTGGGCCGCGGCCGCGAGCGCGGATACGCGTACTTCCTCTACCCGCCGGAGAAGCCGCTGACCGAGACCGCCCACGAGCGGCTCGCGACGATCGCCCAGCACACCGAGATGGGCGCGGGCATGTACGTGGCCATGAAGGACCTGGAGATCCGCGGCGCGGGCAACCTGCTGGGCGGCGAGCAGTCCGGCCACATCGCGGGCGTCGGCTTCGACCTGTACATCCGCATGGTGGGCGAGGCTGTGGCCGACTACCGGGCGGCCGTCGAAGGCGGGGTGGAGGAGGAGCCGCCGCTCGAGGTGAAGATCGAGCTGCCGGTGGACGCGCACGTCCCGCACGACTACGCGCCGGGCGAGCGGCTGCGCCTCCAGGCGTACCGGTCCATCGCGTCGGCCAACTCCGAGGCGGACGTCAAGGCCGTGCGGGAGGAGCTCACCGACCGCTACGGCAAGCTGCCCGAGCCGGTGGAGAACCTGCTGCTGGTGGCCGGACTGCGGATGCTCGCCCGCGCCTGCGGGGTCGCCGACATCACCCTGCAGGGCAGCAACATCCGCTTCGGACCGGTGGAGTTGCGCGAGTCGCAGGAGCTGCGCCTCAAGCGGCTCTACCCGGGCGCGGTGCTCAAGCCCGCCACCTCACAGGTCCTCATCCCGCGCCCGAAGACCGCCCGGGTCGGCGGGAAGCCGCTGGTCGGGCGGGAACTGCTGGCCTGGACCGGCGAGTTCCTCGCCACGATCCTCGGCTCCTGACGGGTGACACGGGCGGAGGCCGGCAGCCCTTCCGGGCTTCCGGCCTCCCGGCCCGCGCGGCGGGCTACTTGTTCGGGTCGTCGTCGATCCCCAGCCGGTCTTCCATCTGCTGCTGGGCCTGATCGATCTTGTCGCTGTACTTGCCGCCGGTCCGCTCGTTGGCCTCTTGTTCGACCTGGTCGGAGACTTGCTTGCCCTTGGTCTTGGCCTGGTCCTTGAACCTGTCGAAGATCCCCATGTCGCGGGCTCCTTCCGTATCCCGTTTGCGACGCTACGCCCGTTTGGGGTGGTTCGCTCGCCGGGGTCCGGAACCCGCTGCTCAGACCGCCTTGCGGACGATCGCGCGGCGACCGTACAACGGTTGGGCACATCCCCTCACCATGGCCGGAATCGCTGTATACGCTCTTACCCGAAACCCTTTCCGCACGGCCCGTCAGGAGCACCGATGCACGCCCCCGGCATCCCGCCGCAGCACGGCCACCAGCCCAGTTCCGGGGGCGTGGTGGCCCTGCGCGTGGTCTTCGCGCTGCTGCCGATCCTGAGCTGTGGCTTCCTGGCCTGGGGCTCGATGCTGCGGCTCGCCATCGTGACCCGCGCGGCCCGCGACTGGACGCTGCTCGCCGTGAGCGGCGCGCTCTCCGTCGGCTCGGTCGTGCTGATCGGCCTCGACCCGACCCCGGACACCAACGGCTGGCAGGGCAACACCGGGGCCGGCGGCATCGTCCTCACCGGCTTCGCCACGTGCGTGTACTTCCTCGTCGCCGACATCCGCCACCACGAACGCCTGCGGACCGCCGGCCCGCAGGGGCACTGGTACGCGCAGCAGCCCGCCCCGTACGCCGGCCCGCAGCAGCCGACCGCACCCTCCTACGGCTACCCGCCCGCCCAGACCACCGCCCCGGTGCAGCTGCCGCAGGTCCCGCAGCAGCCCCCGCAGCCGACCCCGCCCCCGCGCATCGGCCAGGTCCGCGCCGAACTCGACGAGCTCAGCGAACTGCTGCGCAAGCAGACCCCGCCGCCGCCCGGCGGCCCGTACCAGGACCCGAACCGGACCGCGATCCAGGACCCGAATCAGTGACCGACCGGCTCATCGGAGACCGCTACCAACTGTCGTCCATCCTCGGCCAGGGCGGCATGGGCCAGGTCTGGACGGCGTACGACCGGCGGCTGGACCGGCGCGTCGCCGTCAAACTGCTGCGGCCCGACAAGGTCGCGGGCCCCGGCACCGTCGCCGAGGAACTGCGCCGCCGCTTCGTGCGCGAGTGCCGGGTCACCGCCCAGGTCGACCACCCCGGCCTGGTCACCGTGCACGACGCGGGCAGCGACGGCGACGAACTCTTCCTCGTCATGGGATACGTGGAGGGCTCCGACCTCGCCGACCACCTCGCCGCGCACGACCCGTACCCCTGGCCGTGGGCGGTCGCGGTCGTCGCGCAGCTGTGCTCGGTGCTCGCCGCCGTGCACGCGGTGCCGATCGTGCACCGCGACCTGAAGCCGCGCAACGTCATGGTCCGCCCGGACGGCACCGTCCTGGTCCTCGACCTCGGCGTGGCCTCGGTGATGGACACCGACACCACCCGCCTCACCAGCACCGGCACGCCCATCGGCAGCCCCGCGTACATGGCACCCGAGCAGGCCATGAGCGGCGCCGTGGGCCCCTACACCGACCTGTACGCGCTGGGCGTCCTGCTGTACGAACTCCTCAGCGGCAACGTCCCCTTCGCCGGGTCCACCGCCCTCGGCGTGCTCCACCGCCACCTGTACGAGCCCCCGGCCCCGGTCCGCCCGCAGCGCCCGGAGATCCCGCCGGAGCTGGAGGCGCTCATGCTGCGCCTCCTCGCCAAGGACCCGCAGGACCGCCCGTCCTCAGCGCAGGCGGTCTACGAGGCCCTCGCGCCGCTGCTGCCCGCCAGCGGGAGCCGCGCCCCCGCCGGCCCGCTCGACCCCACCCGCCCCTTCCTGCGCCCCCAGGCCCCGTGGCCCGACCGGTCCACCGCCATCCCCCCGCAGCCGACCTCGCCGCCCACGCCCGCACCCGCCCGCCCGGACATCCCCGGCGCGGTGGACGAGGCGCGCAAACTGCTGGACCAGGGCCGGCTGACCCAGGCCGGCGACATCCTCGGCGGCATCCTCCCGGCCGCGGCCGCCCAGCACGGCGAGCACTCGCCGGTGGTCCGCTCCCTGCGCAAGCAGTACGCCGCCACGCTGATGGACGACGGCCAGTACCGCCGCGCCCTGCCCGAACTGCGCCGCCTCGCCGACCAGTTCCCAGCCGGAGACCCCCAGTCGCTGCGCTTCCGCTACGACGCGGCGCAGTGCCTGGAGCAGCTCGGCGAGCCGGCCGCGGCCCTGGCGGAGTACCGCTCGCTGCTCCCGCTCTTCGAGAACCACTACGCCAACCCGGACCCCGGGCTGCCCCTGGAGGTCCGCCGCCGGATAGCCCACCTGCTGCTCTCCCTCGGCGACCGGCCCGCGGCCCGCGACACCCTGGCCCGCCTGCTGTTCGACGCGGAGCGGCTGCACGGGCCGGGCCACCCGTTCCCGGGGGAGATCCGCCGCACCCTGCACTGGCTCGGTCAGGTCCGCTGACGCCGCCCGCGCGCGAGCGCGAGGCCGAGAACAACCGCGAGGGCGAAGGCGCCGGCCGCCGCGCCCGGCAGCAGGCCCGGCGGGCGGAAGGAGCAGTCCAGCGTGGTGGTCCGGCCGTCCAGGGGGACCGCCACCAGGCCCAGGTGGGCCGCCGCCGGCCGGCCGTTGCAGGTCCAGCCCGCGATCGCGGGCACCGAGAGGACCGCCGTGCCGGTGCTGCCCTCCGGGAGCACCGCCCGCACCCCCGAGGAGCCGACCGTGACCGAGTCGGCGGCCGTGGCGCGCAGCCGGGCCACCGCCGTGTCCAGGCGGCCGCGGTCCAGGCAGGACAGCGCCCACCGGGCGGGCGCGGACCGGTCGAAGACCAGCGCCGAGGAGTCGCCCCGCGAGACGCCCATCGGCTGGACGGCCGCCCGGTTGCGCGGGGCGTTGCCGTTCAGCCGGAAGGCCGGGCCGTCCGCGAGGCGGGCCGTCGCGTTGTACTCCGGCGCCCACAGGTAGGCCTCCGTGCCCGCGCGGCAGACCCCGGGCGCGCGCGGGTCCTCGTACACCCGCGCGCCCAGCAGCAGTTCCTGGTTGGCGAACGGCGAATCGCCGTAGGCGGCGGGCGCGCCCGGCGGGCGGGTCGTCACCAGCGGCGGGACCTCGGCGCGGCGGACCGTGCCGTCCGGCTGGAGGCGCGCGCCGACCGCGAAGACCGCGTCCGTCACCGGGCTGTCGATGCTCTGGACGTTGCGCCCGCGCGAGGTCCAGCCCGCCCCGAGGGCGGCCATCGTGCGCGTGAATACCTCCGGGGTGTGGCTGCTGTAGTACGAGCCGCCCTCCCCGCCCAGCAGCATCGGGTCGTTGCCCGTCAGGGCCGGCCGGCTCGGGTCGGTGCGGTAGGCGGGCCAGCCCCCGGCGCCGGCCAGCGCCCCGGCGCGGGCGGTGTGCGCGCGGCCCCAGGACGGGTAGTCGTCGAGCCCGCCCAGCTTGCCCTTGTGGCCGAACGCGGTCGTCGCGGCGCCCTGCCCGACCAGTACGGCCGCCAGCAGTACGGCCGCCGGGAGCACCAGGCGGCGGTGGCGCAGCGCCCACCAGGCCCCGGCCGCCGGCGCCAGCCCGCCCGCGAACAGCACGTACCCCCAGGTGGTCGCAAGCCGGCTCCCGCCGGCCCACAGGGCGGCCGCCGCCAGCAGGCCCGCCCCCGCCGCCAGCGCCCGCCGCCCCGGCAGCCCCGCCGACAGGCCCGCCCAGGCGGCGATCACGGCGATCCCGGCCAGTACGAAGGTCTGCCGGTACGGGCTCCCGTTCGGGGTCGCGAACAGGTGCCAGGCCAGGTGCGTCGGAGCCCACTGGAGGGACAGCGCGACGGCCGCGGTCAGCCCGGCCCACGCCAGCCGGGTGCGCGGCGGTACCGCCCGGTGGAAGGGCAGCGCGGCCACCAGCAGCAGCGTCCCGGTGGTGACGAAGACGGCGGGGGAGGAGAAGGAGTACGTGGCCGGCAGCAGCCGCGCGAACAGGTCCGCCCAGGACACCGGCCGGAACTCCTTGACCCAGCCCGGATAGGCCTGCCCGGAGCTGAGGAAGAGGGGAGCGAGCACCGGCGCCGCGAGCATGATCCCCAGCACGGTCGTACCGGCCGCCCGGCCCACCACGGCCGGCCGGCTCCTGACGCCCTGCCGGGTCAGCACCACCCGGACCAGCAGCACCAGCGCCGCGCCCAGGGTCGCCATGTAGGCGGTGTAGAAGTTCGCCGTCCAGCACACGGCCACGATCAGTACGGCCGCCGTGAGCCGCCGCCCGCGCAGCGCCCATTCGCCGGTCAGGCACAGCAGCGGGAAGGCGATCAGGCCGTCGAGCCACATCGGGTTGTAGGAGGCCTCGATCACCGACCAGCCGCACAGCGCGTACGAGGCCCCGAGCAGCCCCGCCGCCCACCAGGCCCCCCGGCGCTGCGTGCGCAGCAGCCAGGTCATGGCCGCCGCCGCTGCGGCCGTCTTGAGCAGGGTGACCACGTACACCGCGAGGTCTATGTCGGCCCGCGGGAACAGCCCGACCAGCACCGCGAAGGGGCTGGCCAGATAGGTGCCCAGGTCCGGCAGGAAGCTCGTGCCGTAGCCGGACTGCCAGTTGAACAGCAGCCCGCCCTCCGCACGCCCGTGCAGGAGGTCCCACAGGTGCGCGTGGAAGGGGACGAACTGATTGCCGAGGTCGTTGATGCTGCGGTGGCGCGGTCCGTACGGGAAGACGCGGGCGACGGCGTCCCCGGCACCCACGGCCACCACCGTGAGCAGGGCGGCGAGCGCGGAGCCGGCCAGGCTCAGGCGTCGCGGCGAGCGGTGCGGTGTCGACATGGTGCGCCGACCTTGGCACCACCACAGGACAGCAGGATGGCCGCGGGGTGGCCGCGACACGAACAGAGGCGCACCCCAACACCCCGGGAATCGTTGGTCGAATCAGTGGCTCGGATCACCCTGACTGCATACCATCGATCATCGCAAGGCCCTTGTGCACCGACGCACAATCTCCCGGCCCTGGAGGCTCCTTTGCACCGTCGCACTGCGCTCTCCGTCTCCACCGCCCTGCTGCTGGCGGCCCCCCTGCTGTCCGCGTGCTCCGGGCAGGCGCACCCCGGCACCGCGGCCGTCGTCGGAGGCGAACGGATCACCACCTCCGCCGTCCAGGCCCAGGTGAACGAGGTGCGCGCCGCCCAGAACCGCACCGGGCAGGCCGCCGCCGAGCTCATCGCGAGCACCCCCAACCTGGAGCGGCAGAAGCTCGACGCGATGCTCCAGAGCCGCATCATCGACAAGATGGCCGAGACCGCCGGGATCTCCGTCTCCCAGAAGGACCTCGAGGAGCAGCGCAAGACCCTGGTCGAGGCGGAGGGCGGGCCCGCGCAGTTCGAGGCGGCCCTCCTGCAGAAGGGCGCCATGGCTCCCGGCCAGGCCGACCGGCTGCTGCGCGACCGGGCGCTCCTGACCAAGCTGACCGCCAAGTACGGCAACGGGAAGCTGGAGGAGCCCGCCCGGACCGCCGCGAAGGCCCTGCACATCGAGGTCAACCCGCGCTACGGCTCCTTCGACGTCGAGCAGATCAAGCTCGGCGCCGGCGAGACCCCCTGGATCACCCAGCGGACCCGGCCCGAGCAGGCACCCGCCGGAGCCTGAGGTGCGCCCGCGGAGGTAGGTTCGGGGGGTGACCGACCACGCCCCCTCCGAGTCCACCGCGGCCGAGCCCACCGGCCGCATCGTCCTGCTGACCACCAGCCACCGGGTCGCCCCCGGCGTGCTGTCCTGGCCCGCGTGGCAGACCCTGCACGCCGCGGACCGGGTGCTGTGCGCCGACCCGGCCCACCCGCAGCTGCCGTACCTGCGGGACGCGGGCGTCGAGGTGGTGCAGGGCAGCCCGGACGCGCAGGAGCTGGTCGGGGCCTGCGCCGGGGGCGGCACGGTCGTGGTGCTGCTGAGCGGCGAGGGCGACCAGCGGCTCACCGACGGGCTGGCCCGCCTCGCGGGCTCCGGCCGGGTCGCGATGCCCGACCTGGAACTGCTGCCCGGCTCGTACGACCTGCCGGGCGCCCGCCTGCTCGACCTGGTCCAGGTGATGGACCGGGTGCGGCGCGAATGCCCGTGGACCTCCCGGCAGACCCACCGGGGCCTGGCCAAGTACGCGATCGAGGAGGCGTACGAACTGGTCGAGGCCATCGAGGACGGGACCCTGGACGAACTGCGCGAGGAGCTCGGCGACGTCCTGCTCCAGGTGGTGTTCCACGCCCGGATCGCGGAGGAGGGCGCCGCGGACGGCACGGCGGAGGACGCCGAGGGCGACGAGGAGGCCGGGGAGGCCGGAGACGGCGGGCGCGCCGGCGGGGCCTTCTCCATCGACGACGTGGCCGGGGCCCTGGTGGAGAAGCTGATCCACCGGCACCCGCACGTCTTCGGCGACGAGAAGGCCGAGACCCCGGAGGACGTCAGCGCCCACTGGCAGCGCACCAAGGCGGTGGAGAAGAGCCGCGAGTCCGTCACGGACGGGGTCCCGCTGGGCCAGCCGGGGCTCGCGCTCGCGGCCAAGCTCGCCGGGCGGGCCCGTACGGGCGGGGTGGCCGTGGAGCTGCCCCGCGGCGAGGGCATCGGCTACGAGCTGCTGGCGCTGGCGGCACGCGCGGAGGCGTCGGGGACCGACCCCGAGACCGCGCTGCGCGCGGCGGCCCGCGTCTACCGGGCCGCGATCCGGGCCGCGGAGGGCGTCGGCGAGTAGCCCCCGGCGGTACCGGACCCCGCTGGGACGGCCTAGGCCCGGTCCCTCGGCTCGCGCCCCGAGGGGTTGTGCCAGTGCGGCGAGGGGCGGCTCAGGAACCACTCCCCGAAGCCCAGCGGGCGGCCGTTCGGGCCGTGGCCGCGTCCGGCGGCGGGCACGGAGTCGTGGAAGATCCGGCCGGGCACGGCGCCCAGCTCCTCCAGGAGGCGGGCCGTCTCCTCGATGAACAGCGGCGGTCCGCTCAGGTACACGTCCTGCTCGGGCCACATCCCCCGGTTGCCGAGCGCGGTGGCCAGCCGGTCCGTGGCCTGGTTGCGGTGCTGCCCGGGGGCGGGCGTGAGGTAGGTGACGCCGAGCCAGGGGCAGGCGGCGGCGTACTCGTCGATGAGCGGGCGGTCGTAGAGGTACGAGGCGTCCCGCGCGACCACGAAGAGCCGCACGTCCTGGTCGGGAGGATGCTCCGCGAGGTCCTCCAGCAGGGCCCGGACCGGCGCCCAGCCGGTCCCGGCGGCGATCAGGCTGGCCGGACGGTCCCCGCGGCGGAAGGTCAGCTGCCCGCCCGCGGCGCCGAGCCGCAGCATCTCGCCCGGCTGCACGTCGCGGACCAGGGCGGTGCTCAGCCGCCCCCGCTCGATCCGGCTGACGTGCAGGTCCAGGGTGCCGTCGGGGCGGGGGGCGTTGCCTATGGAGTAGGTGCGCCAGGTCGTCGGGACGCGTTCGCTGCTCACGCTCGTGTACTGGCCGGGGAGATAGGGGAAGGGGGCGTGCGGCTTCAGGGTCAGCACGCCGATGTCCTCCCCGTACTGGAGGTGGCGTACGACCTCCGCGTCCCACCAGGCCGGCTCCCGCTCCTCGGCCGCGGCGGCGCCGGCCAGCATCGAGTCGGCTATCACCTGGTACGCCTCGGCCCAGGCCTTCTCCACCTGCGGGGTCCAGGCCTCGCCGGAGGCCTCGGCGAGGGCGGCGAGCAGGCTGGCGCCCACGGCCGCGTAGTGCTGGGGCCCGGCCCGGAACTTGCGGTGGTCGCGGCCCAGGTCGCGGAGATAGGGGAGGAGGCCGTCGTTCTCCAGGTGGGCGATCACGTGGGTGAGCGCGGCGAAGAGCCGGTCCCGCTGCCGTTCCATGTCCTCGGAGGAGGCCGGGAAGAGCTCACGGATGCCGGGGTTGTGCCAGAAGAGGTGCGAGTAGAAGTACTTGACCGCGTGCTCGGCCCGTCTCTCCACCACCGCGAAGCTGCTTTTCAAGATCCTCACATCCACAAAACCGAAAGTAGGAATGCCGGGGAAGGCGAGGTCAAGTGACGGCGGATCTGCGGACAGCCGCGGCGAAGCACCCATATGGGATGGGGGACGGGAGCCGGGATACGGTCGTCGGGTGCACGAGCAGACCCCCGCAGACCCCGCAGACACCCCTTCGGCCTCCTCCGCCGGCCCGGGCCCGACCCTGTTCGACTGGGAGTTCGCGACCGATCCGTATCCGGCCTACGCCTGGCTGCGCGAGCACGCGCCGGTGCACCGCACCAAGCTCCCCAGCGGGGTCGAGGCCTGGCTGGTCACCCGGTACGCCGACGCCCGCCAGGCCCTGGCCGACCAGCGGCTCAGCAAGAACCCGGCGCACCACGCGGAGCCCGCGCACGCCAAGGGCAAGACCGGGATCCCGGGGGAGCGCAAGGCCGAGCTGATGACGCACCTGCTGAACATCGACCCGCCGGACCACACCCGGCTGCGGCGGCTGGTGTCGAAGGCGTTCACCCCGCGCAGGGTGGCCGAGTTCACCCCGCGGGTGCAGGAGCTGACCGACCACCTCATCGACGGGTTCGCGGAGCGGGGGGAGGCGGACCTCATCCACGAGTTCGCGTTCCCGCTCCCCATCTACGCCATCTGCGAGATGCTCGGCGTACCGCGCGAGGACCAGGACGACTTCCGCGACTGGGCCGGGATGATGATCCGCCACGGCGGAGGTCCGCGCGGCGGAGTGGCCCGTTCCGTGAAGCAGATGCGGACCTATCTCGGGGAACTCATCCACCGCAAGCGGGACGATCTGGGCAATGACCTCATTTCCGATCTGATCCGGGCGAGTGACCACGGCGACCACCTGACGGAGGCCGAGGCCACGGCCATGGCTTTCATCCTGCTTTTCGCCGGTTTCGAAACCACCGTCAACCTCATCGGCAACGGCGTCCACTCCCTCTTCATGAACCCCGGTGAGCGCGAGCGCCTCCAGGCCTCCCTCGCGGCCGGCGAGAGCGCCCTGCTGGAGACCGGCATCGAGGAACTCCTGCGCTACGACGGCCCCGTGGAGCTGGCCACCTGGAGGTTCGCCACCGAGCCGCTGACCCTCGGCGGACAGCGGGTCGCCACCGGGGATCCGGTCCTGGTCGTCCTCGCGGCCGCGGACCGCGACCCCGCGCGCTTCGCCGAGCCGGACACCCTCGACCTCTCCCGCACGGACAACCAGCACCTCGGATACGGGCACGGCATCCACTACTGCCTGGGTGCTCCGCTCGCACGACTTGAAGGACAGACGGCGCTTGCGACTTTGCTCACGCGTCTGCCAGATCTGGAACTCGCCGTTCCGTCCGAAGACCTGCGCTGGCGCGGCGGGCTGATCATGCGTGGCCTGCGCACCCTTCCCGTGCGCTTCACACCCCGAAACATCTGAAGGGCGACTGACCGGAAGTCAGGCGCCGACGGGAGTTGTGACAATCGTTCGAAGGCCGCTAGGTTCTGCCGTTACCCCGCCGTTATGCGAAAGGTGCAGCATCATGCGTTCCGGGAACGGCCGCCACAGACGCCCCCGCCAGGTGCCCGCGATAGTCGTCACCGCCGGAGTCACAGGCTCCGCGCTGGCACTGCCGCTGCTCGCCGCCACCAACGCCAGTGCGGCCGACACGTCCACGTGGGACAAGGTCGCCGAGTGCGAGAGTGGCGGCGCCTGGAGCGCGAACTTCGGCAGCGGCCAGTACGGCGGCCTGCAGTTCACCCAGGAGCAGTGGAGCAACGCCGGCGGACTCGACTTCGCCGCGCGGGCCGACCTGGCGAGCCGTTCCCAGCAGATCGCCGTGGCCGAGCGGGTGCTGGCCTCCCAGGGCCCGCAGGCCTGGCCGCTGTGCGCGGCCTCGGCCGGGCTGGACGGCCAGGGCCCCGCCGCCGAGGTCGACCCCGGCCTGCCGGGCGGATCCCAGGCCGGCACCGCGCCGTCCCGCCCGGACCACAGCGTGCCCACCACCGGGGCCGGCAAGCCGTCCACGGACTTCGGCGCTCCCACACAGCCCGCGCCGAGCCCGTCCTTCGCGCTCCCCGACGGCCCGCTCGCGCCCTCCCTCGGACTGCCCGTCATGCCCTCGCCGGACGACCCGTCCACGGCGCCCGCCCCGGTGGAGCCCACCGAGCCGACCGCCCCCGTGAGCCCCGACGCGCCCACCACGCCGCCCACCACGCCGCCCGTCACCCCGCCGACCACCCCGGGCCAGCCCCCGGTCACCGGCGCCCCCGTGACCCCGGCCGACCCGACGGCCCCGGCCGCCCCCGGAACCCCCGAGGCCTCGCCCGACCCCACCGCGCCTCCCGTGACCGCCCCCGAGGGCAGCGGCAAGCACCGCGGTGCGCCCGCGCTCGAGGCCCCCGGCCCGTCTGACACCCCGTCGGAGCCCACGTACACCGTCAAGGCGGGCGACAGCCTGACCGCCATCGCGGACGCCAAGGGGCTCAAGGGCGGCTGGAACGCCCTCTACGAGGCCAACGAGCAGGTCATCGGCGAGGATGCCGATCTGATCAAGCCCGGTCAGAACCTGGATCTAACTGCCGAATAAGGGCACTTCGGGCGGCCGGAAAGAGCTGATTGTCCGTTTTCTGTAAGTGAGACATGTGTCTCTTCCGGTCAACTGGCGTGTCCCACCCGGGGGCTGCCGCAAACCCCGCCCTCACCTGCGCAAACACCCGTACGAGGAGCGCAAGTAGGGCCCGTTTCTCCCCGATGCCGCTCGTTGAACATCGGGGAGAGACCTGTCTACCTTCTGAATCGCTCGCCACCGCGAGCTCCTTCGACCGCATCGCCGAATCCTGCCGGCGGACGGGGGGAACAGTCGTCGCGTCAAGCGCCGAAGGCAGGAGCGGGGGAACCAAGGTAGGCGCCGGGAGCGGCCGTTGAGAGACGGTCACGCCACCGGCTAGGGGTTAAGACGTGCGCTAGGTCGCACGGCCGGGCAACTCACTCGCCCGAACCCGACAGCTCACCTCGTAGGCGTCGGTGAGGAGAAACTCCATGCTGCTTTCCGGCAAGGGCAAGCACCGCCGCGGTACCGCCATTGAGCGGACGGCACGCCTCGTCACGCTCGCCGGTGTCGCCGGTGTGGCCGTCGCCGCTCCCCTGATGGCCGCGGGCACCGCCAGCGCCGCCACCGCGTCCGAGTGGGACAAGGTCGCGCAGTGCGAGTCCGGTGGCAACTGGGCCATCAACACGGGCAACGGCTACTACGGCGGACTGCAGTTCTCGTCCTCCACCTGGGCCGCGTTCGGTGGCAAGTCGTACGCCCCGCAGGCCAACCAGGCCTCGAAGGCCCAGCAGATAGCCGTCGCGGAGAAGGTCCTCAAGGGCCAGGGCAAGGGCGCCTGGCCGCACTGCGGCAAGGGCCTGTCGAACTCCTCCTACACCGGCGGCGGCGCGACCGAGGCCGCCCCCAAGCAGGAGAAGAAGACCGAGCCCAAGAAGACCCAGCCGAAGAAGACCGAGCCGAAGAAGACGGAGCCGAAGCGCGCCGAGGCCCCGGTCACCCGCTCCGAGCGCACCGAGACCCCGGCCCCGAAGACCGGCAACGGCTCGTACGAGGTGAAGTCCGGCGACACCCTGGGCACCATCGCCGAGGCGAACGGCGTGCAGGGCGGCTGGCAGAAGCTGTTCGAGCTGAACAAGGACATCGTCTCGGACGCCGACCTGATCTTCCCGGGTCAGAAGCTGAAGCTCAGCTGAACACTGCGGCAATAGCCGCGGCATCGCAGAGCAACAGGCAGCACCACGCACCACCACACCGCCCGGCGCGTCTCCCCCCACGCGCCGGGCGGTGGCGCGTGCGCGGGCGCAACCGTGATGATCAAGAGTCCTATGTCCCGGAAGAGGGGTATTCGGACCCTTTTTCGTCCCAGGACCCGAGCGGTCGGCGGGCCCAGTGCCCGGAGCCGGTTAGGCTCTAGGCGGCAAGGCCATCCCACGGCCTGATGCCACCGCACATCCAGCGTCACATCCCAGAAGGAGATGCTCGTGCCGTCCATCGACGTCGTCGTAGCCCGGGAAATCCTGGACTCCCGAGGCAACCCCACGGTCGAGGTCGAGGTGGGCCTCGACGATGGCAGCACCGGCCGTGCTGCAGTTCCGTCCGGCGCCTCCACCGGTGCCTTCGAGGCCATCGAGCTCCGTGACGGTGACCCCAACCGTTACATGGGCAAGGGTGTCGAGAAGGCCGTCCTCGCCGTCATCGAGCAGATCGGCCCGGAGCTCGTCGGCTACGACGCCACCGAGCAGCGCCTGATCGACCAGGCCATGTTCGACCTGGACGCCACCGACAACAAGGGCTCGCTCGGCGCCAACGCCATCCTCGGCGTGTCCCTCGCCGTCGCGCACGCCGCGTCCGAGGCCTCGGACCTGCCGCTCTTCCGCTACCTCGGCGGCCCGAACGCGCACCTGCTGCCCGTTCCGATGATGAACATCCTCAACGGCGGGTCGCACGCCGACTCCAACGTGGACATCCAGGAGTTCATGATCGCCCCGATCGGCGCGGAGTCCTTCTCCGAGGCGCTGCGCTGGGGTGCGGAGGTCTACCACACCCTCAAGAAGGTCCTGCACACCAAGGGCCTGTCCACCGGTCTCGGTGACGAGGGCGGCTTCGCCCCGAACCTGGAGTCCAACCGCGCCGCGCTCGACCTCATCGTCGAGGCCATCAAGCAGGCCGGCTACACCCCGGGCAAGGACATCGCGCTCGCGCTCGACGTCGCCGCGTCCGAGTTCTACAAGGACGGCAAGTACGAGTTCGAGGGCCAGTCCCGCTCGGCCGCCGAGATGACCGAGTACTACGAGGAGCTCGTCTCCGCGTACCCGCTCGTCTCCATCGAGGACCCGCTGTACGAGGACGACTGGGCCGGCTGGAAGGTCATCACCGACCGCCTCGGCGCCAAGGTCCAGATCGTCGGCGACGACCTCTTCGTCACCAACCCGGAGCGCCTGGCCCGCGGCATCGAGGAGGGCTCCGCGAACGCCCTGCTCGTGAAGGTGAACCAGATCGGTTCGCTGACCGAGACCCTCGACGCCGTCGAGATGGCCCAGCGCAACGGCTTCAAGTGCATGATGTCGCACCGCTCCGGCGAGACCGAGGACGTCACCATCGCCGACCTCGCCGTCGCCGTGAACTGCGGTCAGATCAAGACCGGCGCCCCGGCCCGCTCGGACCGCGTCGCCAAGTACAACCAGCTGCTGCGCATCGAGGAGATCCTCGACGACGCCGCGGTGTACGCGGGCCGCAGCGCGTTCCCCCGCTTCAAGGGCTAACCACGCTCTCGCCTCCGTACGTCCCCGCACTCGGTCCCGTACCGTGTGCGGGGACGTAGTGCGTAGTGCGTACACAGGGGAGGCGGATCAATGGCCGGGAACCGGGATCGGTTCTCCACCTTCTCGACCGCGACCAGGCTCAAGCAGCTCGGCGAGCGGACCGCCGCGCATGTCTACCGCTCGCAGTCGCGCCGCCAGGTCCGCCGCAGCCGGCTCACCGGCCGCGCCGCGCTCCTGGTGCTCGTCCTCTGTACCCTGGTCGTCGCCCTCGCGTATCCGATGCGCCAGTACGTGTCCCAGCGCTCGGAGATCGCGGAGCAGCAGCGGGCCGCGGCCGCCGCGCGGGAGCGCCTGGAGCGGCTCCGCGACGAGAAGGCCCGCTGGCAGGACGACGCCTACGCGGAGCAGCAGGCGCGCAAGCACCTGCACTTCCTGCGCCCGGGGGAGATCGGCTACATCATGACCGACCCGGGGGCCCAGGCGGCGGCCGAGCGGCACCGGACCGGCCAGGCCGGCTCCGACCGCCCCTGGTACTCCAACGTGTGGGACGGAGTGGACAAGGCCGACCGCCCCGGCGACTGAGCCGGTCCGCACCCGTACCGCACCGCATCCGTACCGCACACCGCACCGCACCGCATCCGTACCGCAGTACCCATCCACGAGAACGAAGAGACTTCCTCCAGGCATGCAGACGCCCCCGCCCCAGACCGACCGGACCGAGCCGACCGACGCGGACATCGAGGCGTTCGAGCAGCAGCTCGGCCGCCCGCCGCGCGGGCTGCGCGCCATCGCCCACCGCTGCCCCTGCGGTCAGCCGGACGTGGTCGAGACCGCGCCGCGGCTCCCCGACGGCACCCCCTTCCCGACGCTGTACTACCTGACGTGCCCGCGCGCGGCCTCCGCGATCGGCACGCTGGAGGCCAACGGCGTGATGAAGGAGATGCAGGCCCGGCTCGGCGAGGACCCCGAGCTCGCCGCCGCCTACCAGGCCGCGCACGAGGACTACATCCGGCGCCGCGACGCCATCGAGGTGCTCCAGGGCTTCCCCAGCGCCGGCGGCATGCCGGACCGGGTCAAGTGCCTGCACGTGCTGGTCGGCCACTCGCTGGCGGCGGGCCCGGGCGTGAACCCGCTCGGCGACGAGGCCATCGCGATGTTGCCGGAGTGGTGGGCCAAGGGCGCCTGCGTCACCCCGTGCGGCGGCAAGGCGGACGAGGAGCCCTCGGCGTGACCCGGGTCGCGGCCGTCGACTGCGGCACGAACTCCATCCGCCTCCTGGTCGCCGACTGCGACACCGCCACCGGTGAGCTGACCGAGCTGGACCGGCGGATGACGGTAGTCCGCCTCGGCCAGGGAGTGGACAAGACCGGCCGGCTCGCGCCGGAGGCGCTGGAGCGCACCTTCGCGGCCTGCCGGGAGTACGCGGCGGTCATCAAGGAGCTCGGCGCGGAGAAGATCCGCTTCGTGGCGACCTCGGCCTCCCGGGACGCGGAGAACCGCGCCGACTTCGTCCGGGGCGTCCTGGACATCCTGGGCGTCGAGCCCGAGGTGATCTCCGGGGAGCAGGAGGCGGAGTTCTCCTTCACCGGCGCCACCAAGGAGCTCGTCGCCCACGAGCACCTGGAGCGGCCGTTCCTGGTGGTGGACATCGGCGGCGGCTCGACCGAGTTCGTAGTCGGCGACGAGCACGTGCGCGCGGCCCGCTCGGTGGACGTGGGCTGCGTCCGGATGACCGAGCGCCACCTGGTGGTGGACGGGGTCGTCAGCGATCCGCCGACCGAGGCGCAGGTGGCCGCCATACGGGCCGACATCGAGGCGGCGCTGGACCTGGCCGCCGAGACGGTCCCGCTGGCCGAGGCCCGCACCCTGGTGGGCCTGGCCGGCTCGGTGACCACGGTCGCCGGGATCGCCCTCGGCCTGCCGGAGTACGTCTCCTCGCGGATCCACCACTCCCGGATCGGCTACGAGCAGGTCCGCGAGATCAGCGAGCGCATGCTGACCTCGACCCACGCCGAGCGCGCGGCGATCCCCGTGATGCACCCGGGCCGGGTGGACGTGATCGGCGCCGGAGCCCTGGTCCTGCTGGCGATCATGGAGCGCACCGGCGCCTCGGAGGTCGTCGTCTCGGAGCACGACATCCTCGACGGCATCGCCTGGTCCGCTGCCTGAACGGCGGGTGCGCGAGGGGCCGTAGAGGTCTCGGGAGGGGCCCGGAAGGGCCCCGGGAGGGGCCCGAGAGGGTCTTTGGTCCCGTGATCCACACGAACTTCGTGAAGTTCTTCACAAGGAAAAGGGGCCTGTCGGGCCGACGGATGGGCCTTTCGGGCCCCTCCCGAGGCCCGCAGGCCCCTTTTCGCGGCCGTTCGTGCGATCGGCGGACGCGACGGGTCCCGCGTCGGAGGTATGGACGAAGCCCTGTGGTCCAGTCCGGTTGAGGGCCTGGAGGCCAGTTCAGGACGGGTGAACAACGACTCCCGTTACACCGTGGTTCCCGTTGCGCGCCATGACCTCCGTCACGTGGGCGGCGGAGTGTAGCAGAGGCCTTCGGTCACCTTGTGAAGGGGCTCACGAGCGACACCCCATCGGGTGCTGGATACTCGTTCACATGAGCACCACGGAGCGTCCCAGGATCCTCGTTGTAGGAGGTGGGTACGTAGGCCTGTACGCAGCCAAGCGCATCATGAAGAAGATGCGTTACGGCGAGGCGACCGTCACGGTCGTCGACCCGCGCTCGTACATGACCTACCAGCCCTTCCTCCCCGAAGTGGCCGCAGGCAGCATCTCGCCTCGGCACGTCGTCGTCCCGCTGCGACGCGTGCTGCCCAAGGCAGAGGTACTCACCGGCCGGGTCACCAGCATCGACCAGGACCGCAAGGTCGCCGTCGTCACGCCGCTGGTCGGCGAGGCGTACGAGCTGCCCTTCGACTACCTGGTGATCGCGCTCGGCGCCGTCTCCCGCACCTTCCCGATCCCCGGCCTCGCCGAACAGGGCATCGGCATGAAGGGCGTCGAAGAGGGCATCGGCCTGCGCAACCACGTCCTCGAGCAGCTCGACAAGGCCGAGTCCACGACGGACGAGAACGTCCGCCGCAAGGCCCTCACCTTCGTCTTCGTCGGCGGCGGCTTCGCCGGCGCGGAGACCATAGGCGAGGTCGAGGACATGGCCCGCGACGCCGCGAAGTACTACGCCACGATCAAGCGCGAGGACATGCGCTTCATCCTGGTCGACGCGGCCGACAAGATCCTTCCCGAGGTCGGGCCCAAGCTCGGCACCTGGGGCAAGGAGCACCTCGAGTCCCGCGGCATCGAGATCTACCTCAACACCTCCATGGACTCCTGCGTGGACGGCCACGTGGTGCTGAAGAACGGCCTCGAGGTCGACTCCAACACCATCGTGTGGACCGCCGGCGTCAAGCCCAACCCGGTGCTGGCCCGCTACGGCCTGCCGCTCGGCCCCCGCGGCCACGTGGACGCCCAGCCGACCCTCCAGGTCACGGGCACGGACTACATCTGGACCGCCGGCGACAACGCCCAGGTCCCGGACGTGGCCTCCCGCAAGGCCGGCATCGAGAACGCCTGGTGCCCGCCGAACGCCCAGCACGCGCTGCGCCAGGCCAAGGTCCTCGGCGACAACGTCATCTCCGGCATGCGCGGCTTCCCGCAGTCGGAGTACTCGCACTCCAACAAGGGTGCGGTGGCGGGCCTCGGCCTCCACAAGGGCGTCGCGATGATCGTCATGGGCAAGATGAAGATCAAGCTCAAGGGCCGGCTCGCCTGGTACATGCACCGTGGCTACCACGGCATGGCCATGCCGACCTGGAACCGCAAGATCCGCGTCTTCGCCGACTGGACCCTCGGCATGTTCCTCAAGCGCGAGGTCGTCTCCCTCGGTGCGCTGGAGACCCCCCGCGAGGAGTTCTACGAGGCCGCCAAGCCGGCTCCGGCTCCGGCCGCCGCCGCGGCACCCGCCCAGAAGGCCAAGGCCTCCTGACCCGGGTCTGACCGCGACACCCCCAGCACGTCCCCGAAGGGGCCGCCCGCCATCCGTGGTGCGGGCGGCCCCTTCGGCATGTCCGGGCCCCGGAATGGGTAGGCCGATGCGTCGGAGCTTTCTGGAGGTGCCTACGATGACCGACGCCGCGCCGCGGCTGGCCGCACTCGCCGAAACCCTGCTGGGCTCCCCGCTGCCCGTCCGCATACGGGCCTGGGACGGCAGCGAGGCCGGTTCGCCCACCGGCCCCACCCTCGTGCTGGCCAACCGCCGGGCCCTGCGCCGCATGCTGTGGAAGCCGGGCGAGCTGGGCCTGGCGCGCGCCTGGGTCGCCGGGGACCTGACCGTCGAGGGCGACCTCTTCGAACTGCTGGACCGGGTGGCGGGGCTGCTCTGGGAGCGGGAGCCCGCCACCGAGCCCACCGCGCCCGTCAAGCACGCCCGGCTCGCCCGCGCCACCAGCACCTTCGAGCTGCTGCGCGACCCCGCAGCGCGGGCCGCCGTACGCGACCTCGCCGCGCTGGCCCGGCCGTGGCCCGCGCCCGCCCCGCCGCCCGAGGAGGCCCCCCGCCGCAGCGGGGCCGTCCACACCAAGGTCCGCGACCGCGCGGCCATCAGCCACCACTACGACGTCGGCAACGAGTTCTACGGGCACGTCCTCGGCCCGTCGATGGTGTACTCGTGCGCCTACTGGAGCCCCGGGGCCACCCTGGAGGAGGCCCAGCGCGACAAGCTCGACCTGGTCTGCCGCAAGCTCGCCCTGACGCCCGGAGCGCGGCTCCTGGACGTCGGCTGCGGCTGGGGCTCCATGGCCCTGCACGCGGCCCGGGAGTACGGGGTCCATGCCACCGGCATCACGCTCTCCCGCGAGCAGGCCGCGTACGCCCGCAAGCGGGTCGCGGAGGAGGGCCTGGCCGACCGGATCGAGATCCGCGTCCAGGACTACCGGGACGTCAAGGACGGCCCGTACGACGCCATTTCGTCCATCGGCATGGCCGAGCACGTCGGCTCCGACCGCTACCGCGAGTACGCCCGCACCCTGCACGCCCTGCTGCGCCCCGGCGGCCGCCTGCTGAACCACCAGATCGCCCGGCCCCCGGAGCCCGACGAAGAGGCGCACCGGATCGACGAGTTCATCGACGCGTACGTCTTCCCCGACGGGGAGCTCTCGCCGCTCGGCAGCACCGTCGGCGAGCTGGAGCGGGCCGGCTTCGAGGTGCGCGACGTGGAGGCGCTGCGCGAGCACTACGCGCTGACGCTGCGGGCCTGGGTGTCCCGGCTGCAGGCCCACTGGGACGAGGCCGTACGCCTCACCTCGCCCGGCCGGGCGCGGGTGTGGCTGCTGTACATGGCGGCCTCCGCGCTCGGCTTCGAGCACGGCCGGCTCGGGGTCAACCAGGTCCTCGCGGTGCGCTCCGGCGCGGGCGGCGACTCCGGGCTGCCGCTGCGGCTGCGCACCTGGGGCGCGTAGGCGCGCGTACCCGCGGGCGGGTACGGAACGGCCGAGGGGCCCGGGGCGTGTGCCCCGGGCCCCTCGGCCGCGGTGTCCCCCGTCGGGGGGCCTGGCGTGCTACTCCGTCTTGATGGCGGTGAGCATGTTCAGCCGGGCGGCGCTGCGGGCCGGCCACATGGCGGCCAGGACGCCGACCACGGCGGCCAGCAGGAGGAAGATGCCGATCCGGTCGTACGGGAGGACCAGCTCGTAGTTCGGCATGGAGTTCGCCAGCGTGGTGCCGACGGCCCAGGCGAGGAAGACGCCGATGGCGACGCCCAGGACCGCGCCGAAGAGCGAGATCACCACGGCCTCCAGGCGGATCATGTTCTTGACCCGGCCGCGGTCCAGGCCGATGGCCCGCAGCATGCCGATCTCCTGCGTCCGCTCGAAGACGGACATCGCCAGGGTGTTGACCACGCCGAGCACCGAGATGACCAGCGCCATGCCGAGCAGGCCGTACATGATGTTCAGCATCGTGTTGATCATGCCGCCCATCTCGTTGCGCATGTCCTGCTGGGTGGCGACGGTGATGGCCGGGTTCTTGCCGAGGGCGTCGACGACCTTCTGCTGGCCGGCCGCGGAGGCCCCGCCGTCGACGTTGACGTACACCTCGCGGACGTACTGCTCCTCGCTGTGCTCGCTGAGGATCTTGTTGTCGATGACGTACGGGGAGAGCAGGCCGTCCATGTCCTTGTAGACGGCGCCGACCTTCAGGGAGCCCGTCTGTCCGTCGTCGTACCGGACGTCGAGGGTGGAGCCGACGCTCAGGTTCTGCTTCTGTGCGGTCTTCTCGGCGACCGCGATCTCGCCCTTGCCGAGGCTGTCCAGCGAGCCGCCGGTGACCTCGATGTTCAGCATCTGGCCGATGGTGGCGGGGTTGACGCCGGAGGCGGACCGGAAGTCCTCGCCGACCATGAAGTAGCCCGCGGCCTGCGGGGAGACGGCCTTGATCCCGGGGGCCTTGGCCAGGGTCTCGGCCACCGACTTGTCCAGGCTGCCCATGTCGCCCGCCATGGAGACCCGGTAGTCCGCCTTGAGCTTCTCGGTGCTCATGCGGTCGACGACCTGGCCCACGGTGATGCCGAGCACCGACAGGGTGGTGACCAGGGTCAGGCCGATCGCCAGGGAGGCGGCGGTGACGGCGGTGCGGCGCGGGTTGCGGACGGCGTTCTGCGCGGCCAGCTTGCCGGGGACCCCGAAGACCTTCTGGAGCAGCGGGCGGACGGCGGCGATGACCGGCCGGGAGAGCAGCGGCAGCAGCACGATCAGGCCGATGAGGATGAAGAACGCGCCCGCGCCGATGACCATGCGGCCCTCGCTCTTGCCCATCGACACGCCGAGCAGGACCAGGCCGACGGCGAGGACGCCGATGACGCAGCCGATGACGTTGCGCAGCACCAGGGACTTCGCGCTGGCCGGCAGGTGGGCGCTGCCCATGGCCGCGACCGGGGCGATCCGGCCGGTGCGCCAGGCGGGCAGCACCGCGGCGACCGTGGTGACCAGGATGCCGATGACCAGGGCCGCGATGATCGTGCCCGGGGCGATCACGAGGTCGCCGCCCGGCAGCTTGGCGCCGAAGGAGCCGATCACGGAGCGCATGGCGACCGCCAGGCCGACACCGCTGATCAGGCCGACGACGGCGGACACGGCGCCGACGACCAGGGCCTCGGCGAGCACCGAGCGCATGACCTGGCCGCGGTTGGCGCCGACGGCGCGCAGCAGGGCCAGCTCCTTGGTGCGCTGGGTGACCAGCATGGTGAAGGTGTTGTAGATCAGGAAGACGCCGACGAAGAGCGAGATGCCGGCGAAGACGAGCAGCATGGTGCCCAGCTGGCCCAGGCCCTTCTCGATGTCCTTGGCCTGCTCGGCGGCGAGCGCGGCGCCGGTCTGCGCCTTGGTGTTCTTGCCGTCGAGCAGCGGCTTGATCTCGGCGAGCAGCTGGTCGGCGGAGGCGCCGCCCTTGGCGCCGACCGACAGCTCCTGGAAGTAGCCGGGCTTGAGGTAGAGCTCCTGGGCGACCTTGGTGTCGAAGAGCACCAGGCTGCCGCCGGCCTGGACGGCGCCGTCCTCGGTGGTGAAGACGCCGGCGAGGGAGTACTCCTTGACCGGGCCGTTGGTGGCGACGCGGACCTTGTCGCCGACCTTGTAGGAGCCCGCGTCGGCCGTGGCCTTGTCGAGCGCTATCTCGTCGGCCTTGACCGGGCCGGCGCCCTGGACGAAGGCGTAGCGCGGGTCCTTGCCGTCCTTGACGGGCGTGTAGTTCGCGCCGCGGTTCGACCAGCCGGAGCCGATCAGCTTGCCGTTCTCGTCGCCCACGCCGGCGAAGCCGGAGACGCGGCCGGAGACGGAGTCGACGCCTCCGAGGGCCTTGACCTTGTCGAGGGTGGCCTGGCTGATCCCCGGTTCGCCCTCCTTCTGGCCGCTCTCGTCGCGGCTCTGGCCGTACGAGGTGACCGAGACGGCCACGCCGTCGTAGCTCTTGGCGGACTGGCTGGAGAGGGACTTCTCGAGGGTGTCGGTGAAGACGAGGGTGCCGGAGACGAAGGCGACGCCGAGGGTGACGGCGAGCACCGTCATCAGCAGCCTGGCCTTGTGCGCGAGCACGTTGCGCAGGGCGGTACGGAACATGGGGGTCTCAGTCCTGGGGCTGGAAGTCTGGTGGAGGGCTTCGGGGAGACCCCGGGTCAGCTGGTGCGGCCCTTGGCGTCGAACGCCTTCATGCGGTCCAGTACGCCGTCCGCGCTGGGGCTGATCATCTCGTCGACGATCCGGCCGTCGGCGAGGAAGATGACGCGGTCCGCGTAGGAGGCGGCGACCGGGTCGTGGGTGACCATCACGACGGTCTGGCCGAGCTCGCGGACGGAGTTGCGCAGGAAGCCCAGGACCTCGGCGCCGGAGCGGGAGTCCAGGTTTCCGGTGGGCTCGTCGCCGAAGATGATCTCGGGGCGGGAGGCCAGGGCGCGGGCCACGGCCACGCGCTGCTGCTGGCCGCCGGAGAGCTGGGTGGGGCGGTGGGAGAGGCGCTCGGAGAGGCCGACCATGCTGATCACCGCGTCCAGCCACTGCTTGTCGGGCTTGCGGCCGGCGATGTCCATGGGGAGCGTGATGTTCTCCAGGGCGGTCAGGGTCGGCAGCAGGTTGAAGGCCTGGAAGATGAAGCCGATCTTGTCCCGGCGCAGCTGGGTGAGCTGCTTGTCCTTGAGGGAGCCCAGCTCGGTGTCGCCGATGCGCACGGAGCCGGCGGAGAAGGTGTCCAGGCCGGCGACGCAGTGCATCAGCGTCGACTTGCCGGAGCCCGAGGGGCCCATGATCGCGGTGAACTGGCCCTGCGCGAAGTCGACGGACACGTTGTCCAGGGCGACCACCTGGGTCTCGCCCTGGCCGTACACCTTGGAGAGGCCGGTGGCGCGGGCGGCCACGGCCTGGGTGGTGTGCGGGGCGTAGTTCGTGGTGGTCACGGAAGCGACTCCTGTCGGGGCGGGGCTGGGAGAACGGCTGCGGGCCGTCCGTCTGCGGGACGCTTCCATCGTCGCCGTGCCCACCCCCGCCAGGGATCAGCCGAGGTGCCCGTTCACTGGCCCACTGGAGTCTGACCGGGGGCTCGTCCGTCTCCTCCTCTGGTATGACAGGGCCCTGACGACCGGGTGGAGGCGCGGGGTGGCGGAGCGGGTGGCGCGCGGGGTGGCGCGGGCCCGTGGCGGGCCATCGAAATCCCGTCATTCCCAGCTCGGGGATGATCGTCTCCCAGAACGGGCCGACCGTGCGTTCTCGGGCCTGACGACCCCTCAAGCGCCAATAAAATCAGACAACATCGGATAGACGCCCCGTTGTCGGCGAGGTCGTTCCGGATAGGCTCGGCGCAGCGTTCAAGGCTTTTTCCACGGGGGCCGCCACGCCCTGCCCGGATGGTGGAATGCAGACACGGCGAGCTTAAACCTCGCTGGCCTTCGGGCCGTGCCGGTTCGAGTCCGGCTCCGGGCACTCCGTAGGCCGCGCGGGCCGGTCCCTTTATCCCCTGCGCTTTGCCGTGCCTTCTCCTAAGATCCTCCTCCAGCAGTAGGGTGCTTTCTTTGCGAGCGCATTACTCTTGATGCAAGGCCGCGCTCGGTGGCCATGGAGGAGTGAGATGAGGAGCAGTAACCCGGTCTTCTCGCGACGGGGGTTCAGCCGCGACAACGGTGGCTACGCGGGGTTTGACGCGCAGCACCAGCAGGCCGGGACCGCGACCAACCCGTATGCGACGAACCCGTATGCGACCGACCCGGCCACGGGCATGCCGCAGGCGCCGGTGCGTGCCAATGCGATGACCATGGACGACGTCGTGAGCCGCACGGGCATGACGCTCGGTGTGCTCATCCTGACGGCGACCCTGTCCTGGATCCTGCTGCCGGTCGACCCGGCCAACCTGGGCAAGTCGTACGGCATCGGCATCGGCGCGGCCCTCGTCGCGTTCGTCCTGGCCATGGTCCAGTCCTTCAAGCGCAAGCCCGTCCCGGCCCTGATCCTGGGGTACGCGGCGCTGGAGGGTGTCTTCCTCGGCGTCATCAGCGCGGCCACCAGCACCTACCTGAGCCCGGGTGTCGTCATCCAGGCCGTGATGGGCACGATGTGCGTCTTCGCCGCCGTGCTCCTCGCCTACAAGATGGGCTGGATCCGGGTCAACCGGCGCTTCACCGGCTTCGTGATGGCCGCCGCCATGGGCTTCATCCTGCTCATGGTCGCCAACTCGCTGTTCGCGATCTTCGGCGGCGGTGACGGCCTCGGCTTCCGCAGCGGCGGCCTCGGCCTGCTGTTCGGCGCCATCGGCGTCATCCTCGGTGCGTGCTTCCTCGCCCTGGACTTCAAGCAGGTCGAGGACGGCCTGGCGTACGGCGCCCCGCGCGAGGAGGCCTGGCTGGCCGCCTTCGGCCTGACGCTGACCCTGGTGTGGATCTACCTCGAGATGCTCCGCATCTTCCAGATCCTCTCGGGCGACGACTAGCAGGACCGGCAGCCCCCTCGGGCTGCCGCCACGGCACGTGCACGGCCCGTCCGCGGGCCGTCCGTCCACAGCATGGGGAAGGCCCCGCGAGCAGCTGCTCGCGGGGCCTTCCCGCGTTCGGGGGGACAGGGATCGTGGGGGAGCTCAGCCGAAGCGGCGGGCGGCTCTGCGCAGGTCGTACTCGTGGATGATCGCCTTGGCCTGGCCGTAGGACAGCTCGTGCGCGCCGCGCAGCCAGCTGACCTTCTCCTCGAAGCGGACGAGGGAGGGGCCTTCGTCCACGGTACGGAGCCAGTCGGAGAGCTCACGACCGGTGGCCTGGGGGATTCTGTCGATCATGTTCCGGTGTGTCTGCTCGGAGAACTCTACGGACATGGGCGCCTCCGGAGGGATTGCCGTGCTGTTCTCTTCACGCCACCGTGCCGGAGAGTTCGCCCGTTGGCAATGGTGCCGGGACGGCGCGTAAGGTCGGCCGGGTGCTTGATACTTCGCCCCTGACCGCCGCCGTGGAACGTTTCGCCGACCGGCTGCGGGCCGCGCCGCAGAGCCGCCTCCGGCAGGGAGCCGCGGCCGCGGGGCTGGAGCTGGCCCGGGAGCTCGCGGCGCGGGCGCGCCGCCTGGAGGGCCTCCCGCCTCGGGAGATGCCGGACGCGGGGATCTTCGTCGTCGGGGACCAGGTGGCCGTGGCCGGGCGGGACCTCGCCGAGGCGCTGCGCTCCGTACGGGAGCCGGACAGCGCGAAGGCCCCGTCCGGGATGCTGGACGAGGCCGTGCGGCTGGTGGAGCGGGCGGAAGTCAGAGCGACGCGATGACGCGGTCCGCGAGGATGTAGACGTTGCTGTCCGGGTCCTCGGCGTCGCCGCAGGAGAAGGTGAGCGCGTAGGCGCCGGAGATGCCCGAGCCGCCCAGCAGTACCGGCGCGGTGCCCGAACGCAGGGCCTCGGCGAGCCGCTCCGCCGTCTCCCGGTGTCCGGGGGTCATGCAGAGCGTGGTGCCGTCCGTGAAGACGTACACGTCCAGGGTGCCCAGCGGGCCGGGGCGGACGTCCGCGAGGGCCGTACGGGCCTCGGCGAGCTCCTCGAGGCGGCTGACGGTGCGCTCGTGGTCCGCGCCGGGGTGCGGCTGGACCGGTACGAAGTCGGGGTGCGAGGGGTGGCGCCGGCGGGCGGCGGCCAGCTCGGCCGAATCCTCCGGGTAGTCGTCGGCCGCGTCCTCGCCCAGCACCGGCTCCAGACCCACCAGGTCGGCCTGCCGGGGCAGGAAGACCGGGCTGTCCTCGCCCAGGCCGGGCAGACCGCCCAGCAGGGCGCCGGGAGTCTCCCCGGCGAGGCGCGGAGAGGCGTCGGCGGCGTCACGGGCCTCCTGGGCGGCCCAGAAGGCCCGCGCCTCGGCCAGCTCGCGCTCGCGCTCCTCGGCGAGGGCCTCGGCCACGGCGGCTCGTATCTCGGCGGCGGGGGACTGCACGGCGCTGCGGGCGTGGGGCACGGTCGCACCGCGAGGGTGGACCGGCATCGCCAGCTCGCTGCGCAGGGCCGTGACCTGCTTACGCAGACCGTGGACGGCGTGCAGCGCAGCAGCGCCCACGGCCGTGGCAGCGGCCGTGGTCAGCAGCAGGGCAAGAGACATGGCGCTCACTGACTAACTCCTGATTGATTCGATCCCCCGACTTCCTACATCAGCTTGACCCGACCTGGGAATGGCATGCAGTGCATTACGTCATGAATTGGACAGGCCTTTCGTCCCGAAGGTCCGGTCCGCATATCGTCTGACCTGCACAAATGCCGATCCCCCAGGAGATAGGTCACATCCTGGGGGAGATTCGGTCACAGGTCGGCCGCGACGGGGTTAGATTCGCCGTCAGTACGCCGCAAGGGATCAAGAAGGATCCCTTGCGGCGCCTAGGACCCGAACTAGCTGAGCCGCTCGTTTCTTCGGTCGCGCTGAGCCTCGCCACCGCTGCGGGCAGGTGCCGCCCTCGTTCCTCGGGCGACCCCTACCCTCCGCTCCGGCTCAGCTCAGCCGCTCGTTTCTTCGGTCGCGCTGAGCCTCGCCACCGCTGCGGGCAGGTGCCGCCCTCGTTCCTCGGGCGACCCCTACCCTCCGCTCCGGCTC
>NZ_JBHXNP010000059.1:0-4447 GCF_042719495.1 Streptomyces sp. NPDC058525 | reverse complement strand
CAGCTCAGCCGCTCGATGACCATGGCCATGCCCTGCCCGCCGCCCACGCACATCGTTTCGAGGCCGAACTGCTTGTCGTGGAACTGCAGGCTGTTGATCAGAGTGCCGGTGATGCGGGCACCGGTCATCCCGAACGGGTGACCGACGGCGATGGCCCCGCCGTTGACGTTCAGCTTGTCCAGCGGGATGTCCAGGTCCCGGTAGGACGGGATGACCTGCGCCGCGAAGGCCTCGTTGATCTCGAACAGGTCGATGTCGCCGACCGTCAGGCCGGCCCGCTTCAGGGCTTGCTTCGACGCCTCGACCGGGCCCAGGCCCATGATCTCGGGGGAGAGGCCGGTGACACCGGTGGAGACGATCCGGGCCAGCGGGGTCAGGCCCAGCTCGCGCGCCTTGGTGTCGCTCATGATGACCAGCGCCGCGGCGCCGTCGTTCAGCGGGCAGCAGTTGCCGGCCGTGACCAGGCCGTCGGGGCGGAAGACGGGCTTGAGGCCCGCGACGCCCTCCAGGGTCACGCCGGCGCGCGGGCCGTCGTCGGTGGAGACGACCGTGCCGTCCGGGGTGGTGACCGGGGTGATCTCCCGCTCCCAGAAGCCGTTCTTGATGGCGGCCTCGGCCAGGTTCTGCGAGCGGACGCCGAACTCGTCCATGTCCTGGCGCGTCACGCCCTTCAGGCGGGCCAGGTTCTCGGCGGTCTGCCCCATGGCGATGTACGCGTCGGGGATCAGGGCGTCCTGGCGCGGGTCGTGCCAGGACGCGCCCTCGCTCTGGGCTACGGCGGCCGTACGGGCCTCCGCGTCCGCGAAGAGCGGGTTGTGGGTGTCCGGCAGGCCGTCGGAGGAGCCCTTCACGGAGCGCGACACCATCTCGACGCCCGCGGAGATGAAGACGTCGCCCTCGCCCGCCTTGATGGCGTGCAGGGCCATCCGCGAGGTCTGGAGGGACGAGGAACAGTAACGGGTGATCGTGCAGCCCGGCAGGTGGTCCATGCCCATCTGCACGGCCACGATGCGGCCCAGGTTGTGGCCCTGCTCCCCGCCGGGGAGGCCGCAGCCGAGCATCAGGTCGTCGATGTCGCGCGGGTCCAGCTCGGGAACCTTGGCGAGCGCGGCCTGGATGATCGTCGCGGTCAGGTCGTCCGGGCGGATGTCCTTGAGGGACCCCTTGAAGGCGCGCCCGATGGGCGAGCGGGCGGTGGAAACGATGACTGCTTCGGGCATCGGGGCTCCAAGGGGGTGCGTCGTTGCGGGACCGCATGCGAAGTTACCGCCCCGTACGGTCGAATTCACCGGGCGGGACGTGTGATACCGGTCGCTCCCGGGGGTCTGCCGCCCGCGCGGCGGTCAGGCCGGGCCCGACACCCCCGTGGCGGAGGCCGCCGCCGACTCCGGGAGCTCCTCGCCCGGCACCCGCCGCCTGCGCCGGTGCTTGAGCAGGGCCCAGGGCCCGCGGGCCGCCGTGACCTCCGTACCGGCCTGGCCGGCCGCGGCCGACGCCGCCTTCGCCACCAGCAGCATGTCCTCGTCCCGGGACACGTCCAGCCGGTCGGACTCCGGCCACAGCCCGAGCGCCGCGCACAGCGTCGGCAGCACGGCCATGGCGGCCGTCGCGTACCCCTCCGCCGACGGGTGGTAGGAGTCCGGGCCGAACATCTCGCGCGGGTTCGCGGCGAACTCGGGGCCCAGCAGATCCCCCATCGAGACCGTACGGGCGCCCAGCGCGACGACCCCTATGGTCTGGGCGGCCGCCAGCTGGCGCGAGACCCGCCGGGCCACCCAGCGCAGCGGCTGGTACACCGGCTCGATCGTGCCCAGGTCCGGGCAGGTGCCCACGACGACCTCGGCCCCCGCGAGCCGCAGCCGCCGCACGGCCGAGGTCAGGCAGCGCACCGACTGGGTCGGCGGCATCCGCCGCGTCACGTCGTTCGCGCCGATCATGATCACGCACACGTCCGGGGCCGGCGCGCCCTCGCCCGCGGGCCCGTCGAGCAGCAGGCCCACCTGCCGGTCGAGGTCGTCCGACATGGCCCCCGAGACGGCCACGTTGCGCAGCTCCACGGGCCGCTCCGCCACCGCCGCCAGCCCCGAGGCCAGCAGGGCCGCCGGGGTCTGGCGGGCCCGCCGTACGCCGAGCCCCGCGGCCGTGGAGTCGCCCAGCATGCCCAGGCGCAGCGGCCCCGGGCTCTGTTCCGGCCCGCCGAACTCGCTCCCGTACAGCCCGTCCGCGCGCGGCGGATCCGGCAGCCCGGTCCCCACCGTGCGCTTGGCGAACTGCATCTCCGCCAGCACCAGCCCCACCGCGGCGACCCCCACCAGCCCGAGCCCGCCCCCGCCGTACGCCGCCCCCGCCGCGATCCGGCGGGCCGTTCTCGCCCTGGACACCCTTCAGGCCACCTCGCTTCCCTGCCTGCTCCTGATGACCTTCCTGCCCCGTACGGACGGTCGGCCAATCCCTTTCCGCATACTCTGGCCATGCCTCCCGGAGAACCCGTGGAGTCCCCTCCTTGGAGAACATGGTGCAATTCCACGACTCGATGATCAGCCTCGTCGGCAACACCCCGCTGGTGAAGCTCAACCGTGTGACCGAAGGCCTCCAGGCCACCGTCCTTGCGAAGGTCGAGTACTTCAACCCCGGCGGCTCCGTGAAGGACCGGATCGCCGTACGGATGATCGAGGCCGCCGAGCAGAGCGGAGCCCTCAAGCCCGGTGGCACCATCGTTGAGCCGACCAGCGGCAACACGGGCGTAGGACTCGCCATCGTGGCCCAGCAAAAGGGCTACAAGTGCATCTTCGTCTGCCCCGACAAGGTGTCCCTGGACAAGATCAACGTGCTGCGCGCGTACGGCGCCGAGGTCGTGGTCTGCCCGACCGCCGTCGACCCCGAGCACCCGGACTCGTACTACAACGTGTCCGACCGGCTCGTGCGCGAGACGCCGGGCGCCTGGAAGCCCGACCAGTACAGCAACCCGAACAACCCCCGTTCGCACTACGAGACCACCGGTCCCGAGCTGTGGGAACAGACGGACGGGAAGATCACCCACTTCGTCGCGGGCGTCGGCACCGGCGGCACGATCTCCGGTACCGGCAACTTCCTCAAGGAGATCAGCGGCGGGAAGGTCAAGGTCATCGGCGCCGACCCGGAGGGCTCGGTGTACTCGGGCGGCTCGGGCCGTCCGTACCTCGTCGAGGGCGTCGGCGAGGACTTCTGGCCGACCGCGTACGACCCGAACGTGACCGACGAGATCATCGCGGTGTCCGACAAGGACTCCTTCCAGATGACCCGCCGCCTCGCGAAGGAGGAGGGCCTGCTGGTCGGCGGGTCCTGCGGCATGGCGGTCGTGGCCGCCCTGCGCGCCGCCGAGGGCCTCGGCCCGGACGACGTGGTCGTCGTCCTGCTGCCGGACAGCGGCCGCGGCTACATGAGCAAGATCTTCAGCGACGAGTGGATGGCCGGACACGGCTTCCTCGAGGAGGCCGGGCCCGCCGCGCGCATCGGCGACGTGCTCAGCGACAAGGAGGGCGGCATCCCCTCCCTCGTGCACATGCACCCCGAGGAGACCGTCGGCGAGGCCATCGAGGTCCTGCGCGAGTACGGCGTCTCGCAGATGCCGATCGTCAAGCCGGGCGCGGGCCACCCGGACGTCATGGCGGCCGAGGTCATCGGCTCCGTGGTCGAGAAGGAGCTCCTCGCGGCGCTGTTCGCGCAGCGGGCCTCGCTGAACGACCCGCTGGAGAAGCACATGAGCGCCCCGCTGCCGCAGGTGGGCTCCGGCGAGCCGGTGTCCGAGCTGATGGCGGTGCTGGGCGAGGCGGACGCGGCGATCGTCCTGGTCGAGGGCAAGCCGACCGGGGTCGTGAGCCGGCAGGACCTGCTGGCGTTCCTGGCCAAGTCGGCGAAGTAGCCTGCGGCTCGCTCGGCGGGGGTGCGGGGCTTCGGCGCCCCGCGGCCCTGCCGCCCTTGCTGTCCCTCGGGAGGTCGCACAAACGGTACGGGCCCTTCATGTGACGGCAGCACCGGCTTAACACGGCTCCGGCACAGTGGTGGTTGTCGGCAGGAGCGGAAACGCTCCGGCCGCACCACCGAACGGCGTTGCGTACCTCCGGAGCGGCTCCCGGACCGCGTGGACGCCTTGGACGCGGACGACCCTGACCCGGCCCGTGTCCGTCGCGGGGACCGCCGTCGTCCCGCCCCCGGCAACCCGGGGTGCGGCGGCCCCCGCGCCAACTCCTCCCACGGCCTGCCGGGGCAACTTCGGCCCCGCCGGGGGCAACTTCGGCCCCACCCCGGCCCTCAGGCTCCGCCATGGCATCCTCCGCCCCGCCCCAGCTCTCAGGCTCCGCCGGGCAACCTCCCGCCTGCCCCGGGTCTCAGGCTTCGCCGGGGCAACTTCAGCCTCGCCGGCGTTTGAGGCGCGGGGGTTCGGGGGCGGAGCCCCCGCAGCGGTGCC
>NZ_JBHXNP010000058.1:0-56331 GCF_042719495.1 Streptomyces sp. NPDC058525 | reverse complement strand
CACCCGATCCGGGTGGCCCGCTTCTTCACTGTGGAGCTAAGGAGAATTGAACTCCTGACCTCCTGCATGCCATGCAGGCGCTCTACCAACTGAGCTATAGCCCCTTGTCTTGCCTGCCGCCCGGCTTCCGTTTCCGGTTCCCCTTGGCGACGTCCCAAACATTACACGGTCATGGCCCTGGTCCAAAAATCGGTTTCCGTCGACCGCAGGCCATGCCCGGTTTGACCTATCTCGTCACGCTCTTGCGAACTGGTAGAACCTCTTGAGCGTGCAGTGCTCGTCGAGCAGCCGGCCGTAGATCGGCTCCCCCTCCAGCTCCCGGTACGTCTCGATCGGGTCGCCCTTTATGATCAGCGCCCGCGCGCATTCCTCGCACCAGTACTGGTAGTCGGGGTTGACCGGTTCCATGTCCCGCACGATCGGCGTGCCGTTGTTGCACCAGTCGCACCGCCGCCGGTGTGCACCCATCCGTCAGCGACTCCCTCCCGCATCGGGCCGTCGTCTCCCCCCTCCGGCCGTCCGATTCTGCCATGCCGGTACGGGCCAGGTCAGCAATCGCAAAGGGTACAAAAGCAAGGATCCCGCCCCCTGTTGGGGACGGGATCCTGATTGTGGAGCTAAGGAGAATTGAACTCCTGACCTCCTGCATGCCATGCAGGCGCTCTACCAACTGAGCTATAGCCCCGCTCTCCGCCGCGCTCCCCCCGTCTCCGGTGTTCCGCGCTGCGAACAAGAAGAACTCTAGCCTGTGACCAGCCGGAAAGTGAAATCCGGGTGGAGGCCCCCGCGGGGAGCGGCGCGGAGCCGCTCAGTCGTCGTCGCCGAGCACCGGCTCCGGCAGCGTGCCGGCGTTGTGCTCCAGCAGGCGCCAGCCGCGCGCGCCCTCGCCGAGGACGGACCAGCAGCAGTTGGAGAGCCCGCCCAGGCCCTCCCAGTAGTACGACTCCAGGCCCAGCAGGCGGCCGATGGTCGTACGGATGGTGCCGCCGTGGCTGACCACGACGAGCGTGCCGCCCTCCGGCAGCCGGCCGGCGTGCTCGAGCACCACCGGCGCGGCGCGGTCGGCGACCTCGGTCTCCAGCTCACCGCCGCCCCGGCGGACCGGCTCGCCGCGCTTCCACGCCGCGTACTGCTCGCCGTACTTCGCGAGGATCTCGTCGTGCGTCAGGCCCTGCCACTCACCGGCGTACGTCTCGCGCAGCGCCGCGTCGTGCGTGACGGGCAGCCCCGTGACGGCGGCCAGCTCCGCGGCGGTGGCCGACGCGCGCCGCAGGTCGGAGGCCACGATGGCGTCCGGCTGCAGCGAGGCGAGCAGCCGGGCGGAGCGGCGCGCCTGCGCCACTCCGGTCTCGGTCAGCTCGATGTCCGTGGAGCCCTGGAAGCGGCGCTCCAGGTTCCACGACGTCTGACCGTGCCGCCAGAGAACGATCTTCCTGCCGGACTTGCCCGAGGTGGTCGTGCTCAGAACAGATCACCGTCCAGCTCGTCGTCGCCGGCCGCCTCGCGCAGCTTGGCGTGCTCCTCGGCCTTGCCGATGGTGAGCTTGGCGTCCTCGGGGAGCTCGATCTCGGGGCAGTCCTTCCACAGGCGCTCCAGCGCGTAGAAGACCCGCTCCTCGCTGTGCTGGACGTGGACGACGATGTCGACGTAGTCGAGCAGGATCCAGCGGGCGTCGCGGTCGCCCTCGCGGCGCACCGGCTTGGCGCCGAGCTCCTTGAGGAGGCGCTCCTCGATCTCGTCGACGATCGACTTGACCTGGCGGTCGTTGGGCGCCGAGGCGAGCAGGAAGGCGTCGGTGATCGACAGCACGTCGCTGACGTCGTACGCGATGATGTCGTGCGCGAGCCGGTCGGCCGCGGCCTGGGCGGCGGCGGTGATGAGCTCGATGGAGCGGTCCGTGGCGGTCACTGGCCATGCTTTCGGGTTGGCGGGCAGATCCTTACAAGGGTCTCATGTACCGCCGACGCCGCCCGCGCGGAACGTTCCGCGCGGGCGGTGCACCCGTGTCAGGCCTGGTGACAGGGCCTCCGGAGCCGGGTCAGGACGCCTTGTAGTCCTTGCCCAGGATCACCACGACGTCCGCGTTCACGGCGTTCTCGGCCTTCTTCACGGCCGTTTCGGGCAGCCCCAGCGTCTTGGCGACCTCGAGCGCCCGGTCCTTCTGGGCGTCGTCCTGGTACGTGATCTGCGAGGCGGCGGCGGTCTTGTCCGCCTTGCCGCCGTCCACGAAGTCGTAGCCGCCGTTCAGCAGCGCCGCCTTCGCCGCGACCTGCGTCTTCTCGTCGCCGGTGGCGTCCTTGAGGCCGACGCGCGGGGCGGCGCCCGGCTGACCGGCCGTGACGGAGCCGCCGAGGACCTCCTTGACGACCTTCTTGGTGGCGTCCTCCGTCAGGGCCCCGTCGGCCTTCACCCCGAGGACGTCGGTGCGGTACGCGCCCACCTTGGCGTGCGCGCCGAGCCGCGACAGCAGGGCGCCGAGCGTCTGCGCGTTCAGGGCCGGGTCGAGGATCTGGCCCATGCTCTCGACCGTCACCGCGGCCGCCTTCGGGTCGCTCGGGACCTTGCGCAGGACCGCGTAGAGGACCTTGCCCATGCGCTCCAGCTGCTTGGCCTCCGGTTCGCCCTGGGCCTGGTAGGTGGCGTAGGCGACGGCCATCGGGCCGCTGAGGCTCTGCTTCTGGCCCTGGGCCACGGCGGGCATCTTGGCCGCGTCGTCGGCCGGGACGGCCGTGTCGGTGTCCACCTCGATGCCGCCGACCAGCTCGACCAGGTTCTCCAGGAAGGGGGTGTCCAGCCGCCAGGTGCCGCCGATGTGCGTGCCGAGCACGGAGTCGAGGGCCTCGCGGGTGCCGAGACCGCCCTCCACGGCCTTGCCGAGGCCGGTGGCGGTCCCGTCCGGGCCGGGGACCCCGAGGGTGTCGGGCAGCAGGACGGTGGCGCCCTGCTTGGCGGTGACGTTGTCGACGAGCAGCGCCGAGGAGGAGCCGCCCTTCTTGGTGTCGTGCACGTGGACGACGATCATGTCGCGCTTCTGCGGCCCGTCGGCGGCGGCCGCGCCGTTGTCCCGCTTGCCGGGGCCGTCGAGGAAGGGCAGCTTGCCCGCGTACCAGAGGTAGCCGAGGCCGGCGACGACGAACACCGCGAGGACGACGATCAGCGCCACCACCCGGTTGCGGCCGCGGCGGCGGGCCTCCTCACGGCGCTCGGTCCGGCTCTCGGTGAACTTGAGCCAGTCGATGACGTCCTCGGAGTCCTCGTCCGGCTGGTCGATGAAGGCGAACATCTCGGTGCGGTAGTCCCGCCCGGCCTGGGACTCGCCTTCGGCCCGGCGCGGCTCGGGGACCTGCGCACTGCGCTGCCGCTCGGGCTGGGGCTCCGGCTCCGGCTCCGGCTGGTACGGGGGCTCGGGGGCCGTCTGCTGCGGGATCCACTGCTGGGCCTGGGTCTGCTGCGCCTGGGCCTGGTGAGCCTGCTGGGTCTGCTGCGTGTCGTACCCGTAGGCCGGGGCCTGCTGCGCGTAGTCCTGCGCGGGGTCGGCGTAGTACTGCTGCTGGGGCTGCTGCTGTCCGTACGACGGGGCCTGCGCCTGGTAGTCGTAGCCGTACTGCTGCTGTGGGTAGTCCTGGGCGGGCTGGGCGGGCTGCGCGGGCGCCTGGCCGTACACCGGCCGCCCGTACGCGTCGTAGCCGATGAGCTGCTGCTCGTGTCCGGCGTACGGGTCGTACGGATCCTGTCGGTCGTTCACCGCGGGCCCCTCTCTCCGGAAGCTCAGGCTCCCCGGTACAGCTCACGCTTGTCGATGTAGCGCACCACGCCGTCGGGCACCAAGTACCAGACGGGATCCCCTTCGGCGACCCGGGCGCGGCAGTCCGTGGAGGAGATGGCCAGCGCGGGCACCTCGACCAGGGAGACGCCGCCCTCGGGCAGTCCGTCGTCGGTGAGGACGTGGCCGGGCCGGGTGACCCCGATGAAATGGGCGAGGGAGAACAGCTCTTCGGCGTTCCGCCAGGTCAGGATCTGGGCGAGCGCGTCGGCACCGGTGATGAAGAACAGGTCCGCGTCGTCGTTCAGCGCCTTCAGGTCCCGCAGGGTGTCGATCGTGTACGTCGGCCCGCCGCGGTCGATGTCGATGCGGCTCACCGAGAACTGCGGGTTCGACGCCGTGGCGATGACGGTCATCAGGTAGCGGTCCTCGGCGGGCGACACGGCTCGCTGCGACTTCTGCCAGGGCTGGCCGGTCGGCACGAACACCACCTCGTCGAGGTGGAACAGCGAGGCCACCTCGCTGGCGGCCACCAGGTGTCCGTGGTGGATCGGATCGAATGTGCCGCCCATCACCCCGAGCCGGCGCTTGACCGGGCCGGTAGGCGTCTCCTGCTCTCCCATGAGCGCAGAGCCTACTGGCCCGGACGACTCGGCGGTCCAGGTCGGGAGGACCTAGCGGTCGCGGTTCAGGCGCGTGGTGATCCAGAGCATCAGGAGCAGGATGACGAGCGCGGCGCCGCCGGTGAGGTAGGGGTTCAGGCTGTCGTGGTTGCCGCCGTGCTGTTCGGCCCCCTCCGAGGCGAGGACGACCAGGTTGTGGGCGGTGGAGGAGAGGCTCATCAGGCAGGTACCTATCGAGTCGGGGAGCGGGCGGAGATTTCGCTCACATCGTATGCGGGGGCCTGGGGCACGCTCACGCCGACTCAGGCGTTGGAGAGGATAGACGCAGGGCCACGCAGGTCGATCCAGGGGAGGGCGCAATGACGCAGACAGGGTTCGAGAAGGTGCCGGCGCGGGACCGCAGGAGGTTCCCCGGCATCTCCTCGCGGGCGTACGAGCACCCGGCGGACCGCTCGGCGCTGGTCGCGCTGCGCAAGCTGAGCGGCTTCGACACGGTGTTCAAGGCGCTGAGCGGGCTGCTTCCGGAGCGGAGCCTGCGGCTGCTGTTCCTGTCGGACTCGGTGCGGGTGGGCGAGACCCAGTTCCCGCACCTGTACGAGATGCTCCGCGACGCCTGTTACATCCTGGACCTGGAGAAGGTCCCGCAGATGTACGTGCAGCAGGACCCGAAGCCCAACGCCATGTGCATCGGGCTGGACGAGCCGATCATCGTGGTGACGACGAGCCTGGTCGAGCTGCTCGACGAGGAGGAGATGCGGGCGGTGGTGGGCCACGAGGTGGGCCACGCGCTGTCGGGGCACGCCGTCTACCGCACGATCCTGCTGTTCCTGACGAACCTGGCGCTGAAGGTCGCGTGGATCCCGCTGGGCAATGTGGCGATCATGGCGATCGTGACCGCGCTGCGGGAGTGGTTCCGCAAGTCGGAGCTCTCGGCGGACCGGGCCGGGCTGCTGGTGGGGCAGGACCTCCAGGCCTCGATGCGCGGCCTGATGAAGCTCGCGGGCGGCAACCACATCCACGAGATGAACGTGGACGCCTTCCTGGCCCAGGCCGAGGAGTACGAGTCGAGCGGCGATCTGCGCGACTCCGTCCTGAAGATCATGAACATGCTGCCGCGGACGCACCCCTTCACCACGGTGCGGGCGGCCGAGCTGAAGAAGTGGTCGGAGAGCCGCGACCACCAGCGCATCATGGACGGCCACTACCCGCGGCGCGAGGAGGACAAGGACACCTCGGTGGCCGACTCCTTCCGCCAGTCGGCCGCGCACTACGCCGACTCGGTGCGCACCAGCAAGGACCCGCTGTTCAAGCTGGTCGGCGACATCGCGGGCGGCGCGGCCGACATGGGCGGCAAGCTCCGCGACAAGTTCACCGGCGCGGCCCCCGGGTCCTCCGCGTCCGGCTCCGGCAACGCCTCCGGCGGCGGCTCCGAGGGCAAGGGCGGGTCTACGGAGCAGGGCTGACCGGGGTGCCCTGAGGGGTCGTGGGCCCGGTCGCGGGCCCGGTCGGGGGCTCGGCCGCGGGCTCGGTCCCCGGCGGGGCGAGCACGCCGCACAGCCCGGCCGTGCGCCGCGGGTGCCCGCTGGCGTACGGATCGCTCGGGGCCGGGCCCACCGTCGTCGGTCCGGCCCCGGCCGGCAGCGGGCGGAAGGCTTCCGCGGGGTCGCTGGAGCAGGCCTGCGGCCCGGCCATCACATAGGCCGAGGCCAGCTCGGCCCGCCGGGCGGCCAGGTCCTCCCGGTCGAAGCGCAGCCGGAGCTCGCGGCGGACGGTGAACAGCGAGGCGCCGTCGACCGCGGCCGGGGCTCCGGTGGCCGGGCGTACGGCGTACACGAAGGTGTGGTCGGTGAGCACCTCCAGCGCGTCCGGGTTCACCTCGGCGAAGGCGAGGGTGCCGTTGACCCGTACCCGCGAGTCGGCCACGACGGCGGTGGCCGGGTCGAAGCGGACCAGCCAGCCGGTGGCGGCGTGCCTGCCGTCGCCCGAGGGCGAGGTGATGCTGCGGTCGAACTGGTCCAGCTGGTCGGGGTCGAGCAGCACCCGCACCGGCCGGGAGGCGGTTCCGGCCAGGACGTCGGGGTCCAGCGAGGACTGCACCAGGTAGTCCTTGGCGATGGACAGCGCGGTGACGACCTGGGCGTCGGTGAAGTGGTGCGTGCGGCGCACGGCCGGCAGGGTGATCCCGGCCGCCCCGACGCGGTATTCGGCGGCGGGGCTGTTCGCGTAGAGGTCGGCGGGCCGCCCGCCGGGCACGGCGACGGCGGGTGCGAGCGGGATGACGGTGCTGCTGAGCGGTTCGGCGGGGCCGCCGGGCGGCGGGACGTAGGGGTTGCGCAGCCCCATGTAGACGGCGCAGGCGAAGGCCGTGGCGATGAGCAGTACGAGCAGCATGCCCTGACGGGCGCCCCGGCCCGGGGTGCTGGTCCGGGGGCCGGAGCCGCCGCTCGACCACATGGAGCGGCTGCGGACGGCCCGGGCGTGCAGGCCCATGCGCTCCTGCGCGGAAAACTCCTGGAGCCGGGCAGCGCGGACGAAGTCCTCGTCGAACACCACCGAGCGGAGCTCTTCCGACCGGAATTCGTCGTCACCCCCGCCGATGCCCTCGGGGGTGCCGTTGGGTGGATCTCCTGGCACGGCCATCGCTTCTCCCCGCTGTCCCCGCTTCAGAGAAGCCCCCTGCTCCGACGTGTACGCGAGTGGGGTCGTACCTTCAGGGTTGGCGGTCGGAGGGGTACGTAAACGCACCGACGCCGGTGACTTCCCTCAGGGGGGTGCTGGCGGGCGCCGGGGCGGGCTCCGCCTCGCCCGCGGCGCTGCGGTAGACGGCGCTGAAGGCGAGCGCGACCATGCCGAGGCCCATCACGAAGGCGAGCACCCAGGCGACGGGGCGCAGCCAGGGTGAGCGGCCGCGGTAGGGGCGCAGGCTGCCGCCGTAGGCCCCGTACGGGCCGTAGGAGCCGTCGGCGGGTCCGTAGCCGCGGTAGTGGTCCCAGCCGTCGTCGAGGCCGTACCCGTCGGGGTGGCCGTATCCGTAGCTGTCGTAGTCGTCGTCGCCCGTCCAGCCCCCGGCGACGGCGCGGGCCGCTTCGGCCTCGGCGCGCGACCGGTCGGCCGCCCGCTGGCGCTCCGCGGCGCTCGGTTCATGGATCTCGGCGTTCCGGACGAAGGCCTCGTCGAACACCACGGAGGCGAAGTCCTTGTCCGCGCCTCCGCGGTCGTCTGCATGGTCTTCGGGGGTCCCGTCGTCCGGGAACTTGCCCCCCACGTCGTCCGGCACGGGACCAGCCTAGACCTGGGGGGCTGCTTTGGGCAGGGTGTGCGCCGAAATCCGGCCACACCGTGTTCGGTCTCCGATTACCTGACGTGACCGTCGCCGGTGACGATGTACTTGGTCGAGGTCAGCTCGGGAAGGCCCATCGGGCCCCTGGCGTGCAGCTTCTGCGTGGAGATGCCGATCTCGGCGCCGAAGCCGAACTGGCCACCGTCCGTGAACCGGGTGGAGGCATTCACGGCAACCGTGGTCGAGTCGACCAGCTGGGTGAAGCGGCGCGCGGCGGCCTGCGAGGTGGTGACGATCGCCTCGGTGTGGCCGGAGGTCCAGCGGCGGATGTGGGCGACGGCGTCGTCGAGGGAGTCCACGACCCCGGCGGCGATGTCGTAGGAGAGGTACTCGGCGGCCCAGTCCTCGTCGGTGGCGGGCAGCGCGGTGGCCTTGGTGTCCGCGGCGGCGGCCAGGACGCGGGCGTCGCCGTGGACGGTGACGCCCGCGTCGGCGAGGGCGTCGAGGGCGCGCGGGAGGAAGGCGTCGGCGATGTCGCGGTGGACGAGGAGGGTCTCGGCGGAGTTGCAGACGGAGGGCCGACTGGCCTTGGAGTTGACGAGGATCTCCACGGCCATGTCGAGGTCGGCCTGCGCGTCGACGTAGACGTGGCAGTTGCCGGTACCGGTCTCGATGACCGGGACGGTGGACTCCTCGACCACGGTCTTGATGAGGGAGGCGCCGCCGCGCGGGATGAGGACGTCGACGAGGCCGCGGGCGCGCATCAGCTCGCGGACGGACTCGCGGGACTCGCCGGGGACGAGCTGGACCGAGTCGGCGGGGAGCCCGGCGGCTGCGACGGCGTCGCGCAGGATGCCGACGAGCGCGGTGTTGGAGGCGTACGCGGAGGAGCTGCCGCGGAGCAGGACGGCGTTGCCGGACTTGAGGCAGAGGGCGGCGGCGTCGACGGTGACGTTGGGGCGGGCCTCGTAGATGATGCCGACGACGCCGAGGGGGACGCGGATCTGCCGGAGGTCGATGCCGTTGGGCAGGGTGCTGCCGCGGACGACCTCGCCGACGGGGTCGGGGAGGGCGGCGACGTCCCGTACGTCGGAGGCGATGGCCGCGACCCGCTCCGGGGTCAGGGTGAGGCGGTCGATGACGGTCTCGCTGGTGCCGGCGGCGCGGGCCTTGTCGGTGTCGACGGCGTTGGCCGCGATGATCTCGGCCGTACGGGCCTCCAGCGCGTCGGCGATCGCCAGCAGGGCCGCGTCCTTGGCGGAGCGCGGGAGCGGGGCGATGGCGGCGGCCGCGGTGCGGGACCGCTGCGCGGTGGCGAGGACGGGCGAGGGGGCGGTGGCGGCATCGAGCGAGGTCATGCCGCCCAGGGTAGTCCCCGGTCAAACCCCGGCCGATGGGGTTTCCAGCCTCCGAGACGGCCGGACCGCGCCTCATACTCCCGCAGACTCCGTCCGGGGGACCCCCAGGCGGGGCCGGACGGTCAGTACGGGTGCACGCCCACCGGGTGGGCCGGGGGCGGGCCGTAGCCCTCGGCCACGCGCTGGTGGTAGGTGGCGCGGTCGATGACCTCCAGGCCGACGATCTCCCAGGGCGGGAGCTGCGCCGACGAGCGGTGCTCGCCCCAGAGCCGCAGGGCGACGGCCGCCGCGTCGTGGAGGTCGCGGGCCTCCTCCCAGTACCGGATCTCGGCGTGGTCGTCGGCGTAGCGGCTGGTCAGCAGGAAGGGATGGTCGTGGGCCAGTTGTTCCAGTCCGCGCCGGACGTCCGACAGCCGGGCCGGCTTGCCAGAGACGCTCAGGGTCACGTGCCAGAGGCGGGAGTCGTGTTCCTGCTCGTCCCCGCCACCGCCGCCGCCACCGCCACCGCCGTCACCGTCCCCCGGACCGACACTGGTCAGCGCTCGTCTCACCAGCCGCCTCCTGTCTCTGCCACGCGTGTCGCCCGCCCTTCACAGTTGACCAGCCCACGGCGCGCCGCGCGGCGGTTTTGCCGAACCTCAGCCCTCGAGCAGGACCAGATCGTCCCGGTGGACGACCTCCCGCTCGTACGCGGGTCCGAGTTCCCGTGCGAGCTCTCGGGTGGAGCGGCCGAGGAGCTGCGGGAGCTCCTTGGCGTCGAAGTTGACCAGGCCCCGGGCCACGGCGCGGCCGTCGGCGGAGCGCAGTTCCACGGGGTCCCCGGCGACGAAGTCGCCTTCGACCGCCGCGATCCCGGCGGGCAGCAGCGAGCTGCCGCGCTCGGTGACGGCGCGCACCGCGCCGTCGTCGAGGACCAGGTGCCCCTGGGGCGTGGACGCGTGCTGGAGCCAGAGCAGCCGGTCCGCGGAGCGGCGGCCGGTGGCGTGGAAGTGGGTGCCGGTGGCGCGTCCGGCCAGCGCGTCGGCGGCCTGGCTCGCGGAGGTCAGTACCACCGGGATGCCGGCGGCGGCCGCGATCCGGGCCGCCTCGACCTTGGTGACCATGCCGCCGGTGCCCACGCCCGCCTTGCCCGCGCTGCCGATGGAGACGTGCGCGATGTCCTCGGGGCCGCGGACCTCGTCGATGCGGGTGGTGCCGGGCTGGGAGGGGTCGCCGTCGTAGAGGCCGTCCACATCGGACAGCAGCACCAGCAGGTCGGCCCGGACCAGGTGGGCGACGAGGGCCGCGAGCCGGTCGTTGTCGCCGAAGCGGATCTCGTCCGTGGCGACGGTGTCGTTCTCGTTGACGACGGGCAGCGCGCCCATCGCCAGCAGCTGGTCCAGGGTCCGGTAGGCGTTGCGGTAGTGGGCCCGCCGGCTGGTGTCGTCGGTGGTGAGCAGCACCTGGCCGACGCGGACGCCGTACCGGGCGAAGGAGGCGGTGTACCGGGCGACGAGCAGCCCCTGCCCGACGCTCGCGGCGGCCTGCTGGCGGGCCAGGTCCTTGGGGCGGCGGCGCAGCCCGAGCGGGGAGAGTCCGGCGGCGATGGCTCCGCTGGAGACGAGGACGATCTCCTTCTCCCCGCCGCTGCGCGCCTTGGCCAGGACGTCGACGAGCGCGTCCACCCGGTCGGCGTCGAGTCCCCCGGCCGCGGTGGTCAGGGAGGAGGAGCCGACCTTGACCACGATCCTGCGGGCGTCCACGACACCTTGCCTAGCCGCTGACACGTCTGTCCCCTTGCCCCTTGCCGGAATGCCTGCCTGCTCAAATCTACGGGGTGGCGCGGGACGGCTGCGCGGGGGTTTCAGACGCTGGACCGCCCGGCCCGCACGGGCTCGGACTCCGCGGCCCGGGCGGCGCCCGGGACGAGGATCCTGCGCGAGATCAGGAAGGTGAACGGGATGGCCACGACCGCCGCGACCAGCGGGGCGATCCGGGTGTCCATCCCGGCCCAGGCGACCAGGGCGTACAGGCCGACCGACTGGATCACGTAGTTGGTGACGTTCGTCAGCGGGAAGAGGAGGAACTTCTTCCATGTCGGCCGGGTCCGGTAGGTGAAGTAGGTGTTCATGAAGAACGAGCCGATCATCGCCAGCACGAAGGCGAGCGAGTAGGCGGCGAAGTACGGCATCCACGGGTGCAGGAGCAGGTAGATGCCGAAGAAGGTGCCGGTGTTGACCCCGCCCACGAGGGCGAAGCGGAAGATCTGGCCCAGCTGGTCCTTGCGGCTGCTGTTCATCGGGCGCCGCGCTCCGAGCCGCGCTCGGCGGTCGCGGTCTGCACCGTCTGCGCCGGCTGCACCGTCTGCATCACACGCGCCACGCCGTCCGCGCGCTCCGCCCCGTGCGCTTCCTTCACCAGGAAGTGCGGCCGGCGCTTGGTCTCGTAGTAGATGCGGCCGATGTACTCGCCGATCAGGCCCAGCATGATCATCTGTACGCCGCCCAGGCCGGTGATGATCGCCACGAGGGTGACGTACCCCGGGGACTCGACGCCGTTGGTGATCGCCATGGCGGTGATCCACAGCGCGTACAGGCCGGTCAGGGCGACCAGCGACACGCCGAGCCAGATCCCGATCCGCAGCGGCCGGTTGTTGAAGGAGATCAGGCCGTCCATGCCGTAGTTCAGCAGGGAGCCGAACTTCCACTTGGTCTCGCCGGCCTCGCGCTGCGCGTTGCGGTAGTCGAAGTGGACGGTGTCGAAGCCGACCCAGGAGAACAGGCCCTTGGAGAAGCGGTTGTACTCGGGCAGCGACAGCAGCGCGTCCACGGCCGGCCGCGAGAGCATCCGGAAGTCGCCGACCCCGTCGGTGAGTTCGACGTCGACCCAGCGGTTCACGCCCCGGTAGTACAGGCGGCTGAGCGCGGAGCGGACCTTCTTGTCGCCCTCGCGCGAGCGGCGGGCGATGATCTGGTCGTGGCCCTGGCGGTAGTGGTCGAGCATGGTCGCGATGAGCTCCGGCGGGTGCTGGAGGTCCGCGTCCATGATCACCACGGCGTCGCCGGTGGCCTCGCGCAGGCCGGCGAGCATGCCGGCCTCCTTGCCGAAGTTGCGGCTGAAGGAGACGTACCGCGTCTGCTCGCCGTGCTCGGCCGCGATCTTCCGGAGCTTGCCGAGGGTACCGTCACGGCTTCCGTCATCGACGTAGCAGACCTCGTACTCGACGGACAGGGTGTCCAGGACCCTGCGGATCTCCACGTCGAAGCTGTCGATGACGGCCTCTTCGTTGTAGCACGGGACAACTACGGACAGCTTCGTCATGAACACTTCCTGCTGGGTCCGAACGGGTGATTGTCGGCGACCGGACCCGCCACTCACCTCTTCCTTAGAAGTATGCACGCCGGGAGTCGGCCTGCCGGAGACGAGTGCGGCGCACGGTAGCGTGGACGAGATAAGCGGAATGAGCTGAACGAAACGAAACGAAGGGATCGAGGTGCACGTGCCCGACGTCTCCGTGGTCGTCATCGTCTACAACGACGCAGAGCGTCTGTCGACAGCAGTCCAGTCGGTTTTGGACCAGACCCTGCACGGGGTCGAGGTCGTGATCGTCGACGACTGCAGCAAGGACCGGTCGTACGCGGTCGCCCAGGAACTGGAATCCGCGCATCCGGGGAGAGTGCGCGCCTTCCGGCTGCCGGAGAACAGCGGCGGCTGCGGCGCGCCCCGCAACCACGGCATCCGGCAGGCCACCGGCAAGTACGTCATGTTCCTGGACAGCGACGACGTCCTCGAGCGCAACGCCTGCCGGAACATGCTGGACGCCGCCGAGCGCACCGGCTCCGACCTGGTCTCGGGCATGTGCGTCCGGGTGCACCTGGACAACCGGTGGGAGAAGACCACCGAGTGGTACCCCTGGATCTACGCCCGCACCCGCACGCTGGAGTCGATCACCGAGTTCCCCGACCTGCTGGTCTACGACACGCTCTCCACGAACAAGTGCTACCGGCGCGAGTTCCTGCTGGAACAGGGCCTGGAGTTCCCGGTCGGCATCCACTACGAGGACCTGCTGTTCTCCGCGCAGGCCTACGTGGCCGCCCGCCGCATCACGCTGATCCCGAACCACGTCTACTTCTGGAACGTGGTCGAGAAGGCCGCGGCGAAGTCGATCAGCAACCGGCGCCACGAGATCGCGAACTTCGTCCACCGGATGGAGATCCACCGGCGTGTCGACGAGCTGCTGGCGGCCAAGGGCCACACGGACATCAAGTCCGCGAAGGACGCCAAGTTCCTCAAGCACGACCTGGTCCTGCACCTGCGCGACCTGCCGCTGCTGAGCGACGCGTACCGCCAGGAGTTCGCCCGCCTCGCCAACGGCTACCTCGCCGGCATCGACCCGGCCGCGTACGAGAACGTCACGCACCTCCAGGCCATCTGCGCCTACCTGCTGGGCAAGGAGGACTGGGACAACCTGCTCCCGGCCGCCGACGCCATGACCAACAAGGGCCGGCTCACCTCGCCGCTCGCCGAGCGGGACGGGCGCGTCTACTGGTGCGGCGAGCACCTCGCCGACGAGGAGGCCCGCCGGATACTGGACGTCACCGAGCAGGGCTTCCACACCACCCCGCTCACCTCCCTCACCCTGGGGAACCGTCTCACCTCCTACGAGGACGACGGGCGCGGCAGCGTCACGCTCTCCGGGACCATCGTGAACCCGCTCGGCCGGATCCCGGCCGACGCGGAGCTGAAGGCCTCGCTCGAGCTCCGGGCCCGCCGGCAGATCGGCGTGCGTTCTTTCAGCTTCCCGGTGGCAACCGTCCGGCACGCCGGTGACACGATCGAGTGGACCGGTACGGCCGACATCGGCAGCACCGTCCGCCCGCTCGGCATCATCGACGCTGTCTGGGACGTCCGGCTGAAGCTGACCGCCGGAAGCGACAAGATCATCACCCGGGTCTCGGTCGGCGGCCTCGACCTGGACGCGGCGGCCCGCCTGCGCGTGCGGCCGCGGCTGACCCGGCTGGTCTCCGACCGCTTCGAGCCGGAGGTCACCAAGAAGGGCAACCTCTCCTACGTCCTGGCCGCCGAGGGCGCCGCCGCCGTCCGCACCCAGAACCTGCTCAACAACGCCATACAGGGCAGGACGGCCAACGTGGTCAAACGGGGCCTGCGCAAGGCCCTGCGGATGCGCCGGAGCATGGGATCCGGCGAGCAGAAGGTGAAGGTCTACCACGAGGTCTTCTCGAAGCTGCCGGTCAAGAAGGGCACGGTCGTCTTCGAGAGCCACATGGGCAAGCAGTACAGCGACAGCCCCAAGGCGATCTACGAGGAGCTGGTGCGCCAGGGCGCCCCGTTCGAGGCGATCTGGTCCTACGCGGGCGCCCGGCCCACCGGCTTCCCCAAGGAGGCCACCCTGGTGCGCCGCTGGAGCTGGCCCTACCTGCGGGCGCTGGCCCAGGCCGAGTTCTGGGTCGACAACCAGGGCTTCCCGCTGGCCCTCGCCAAGCGGCCCGGTACGACGTACATCCAGACCTGGCACGGCTCGGCGCTCAAGCGCATGGGCTTCCACGAGCCCCGCACCAAGGCGCAGGGCCGCGCGGGCCAGGCCCGGTTCCAGGCGGCCGTCGACCGCTTCGACCACTTCCTGATCCGCTCCGAGCACGACACCCGGACCCTCGCCAAGGGGTTCAGGCTGCGCGACGAGGTGCTGCTGCGCACCGGCTACCCGCGCAACGACGCCCTCGTCGAGGCGCACCGCAGCGAGGCGGACAGCGGTGAGCGGGTCCGCGGTCCGCTGGCGGCCGAGCTCGGGATCGACCCGGAGAAGAAGGTGCTGCTGTACGCGCCGACCTTCCGGGCGGCCGCGGACGGCACGGTGGAGGGCTTCGCCTTCCCCTTCGACGTGGAGGAGTTCGCCGAACGGCTCGGCGACCGCTTCACGCTGCTGGTGCGCACCCACTACCTCAACAGCGTCTCGCTGCCTCCGTCCGTCGCGGGCCGGGTCATCGACGTGTCCCGGCACCACGACATCACCCCGCTGCTGGCCCTCGCCGACGGACTGATCACGGACTACTCGTCCGTGATGTTCGACTACGCGGTGCTGGACCGGCCGATGCTGTTCTTCGCGTACGACTACGAGAAGTACGCCAACGACATCCGCGGCACGTACTTCGACCTGAAGGAGAAGGCCCCGGGCCCGGTGGTGGCCACGGCCGACGAACTCCTGCAGGCGCTCTCCGCCTTCGAGGAGGCGGACGCCAAGTACGCGGAGGCGCGGCAGCGCTTCCTCACCGAGTTCGGCGAGTACGACCGCGGGGACGCGGCCCGCCAGATCGTAGAGAAGTTCTTCACCAGGAGCGGCAAGTGAGCCAGCAGACCGCCACCCCGGGCGGCCGTGACATCTTCCTCGTCTCCAACAACGTCGACGAGCTCGGCGGCGTGACCACCTGGTCCCACCAGATGGCCCGGCTGTTCACCGAGCGCGGGCACACGGTCCACATCGTCGGCATCGCCCCGGTCGCCGAGGAGATCCGGCAGAAGCTGCCCGCGGACCTCCCGTACGAGATGACCACCCTGTACGACGCCCACCCGCCGGCCGCGCGCCGGCTGCACGGGATCAAGGGCCGGCTGAACGCGCCCGAGCGGCGCCGCCAGGCGGCCCGGCGGGCGGGGATGCGGGCCAAGGCGGAGAAGCTGAGCGAGCTCTTCCGGGCCGCCCGCCCCGGCGGCGTGGTGATCGTCACGCAGGTCTGGGCGATGGAGTGGGTGGCCCTCGCCGACACCAAGGGGCTCAGTGTCGTCGGCATGAGCCACGAGTCCTTCGAGGCCAGCCAGAAGTCCACCCGCGGTGAGCGGGTCCGCCGCCACTACCCCGAGGTCGACCGGCTGCTGGTGCTGACCGCCGAGGACGCGGACCTGTGGATCCGGGCGGGCATGGAGAACGTCGGCAGCATGCCGAACCCGCTGCCCTTCATGCCGCAGGCCCCCGCCCCGCGCACCGCCAAGGTCGTCGCCAGCGTCGGCCGGCTCGCCTTCGAGAAGGGCGTCGACCTGCTGCTGGACGCGTGGGCCGACGCCGCCCCGCACCACCCCGACTGGGTCCTGCGGATCTACGGGGCGGGCCTGGAGGAGGCGGCCCTGCGGGCGCACTGCACGACGCTGGGGCTGGACGACTCGGTGGAGTGGATGGGCAGCACGGGCGACGTACTGGGCGCGCTGCGCGGCGCCTCGGTCTTCGCCCAGGCCTCCCGCGCCGAGGGCTTCCCGATCACCCTGCTGGAGGCGATGGCGGCGGGCCTGCCGGTGGCCGCCTTCGACTGCGCGCCGGGCGTACGGGAGATCGTCACGCACGGCGAGGACGGGCTGCTGGCCCGGCTGGGCAACACGATGGAGCTGGCCGGGCACCTGGACGCGCTGATGTCCGACCGCGAGATGCGCGACCGGCTCGGCGACACCGCCTTCGAGTCGGTGAAGCGCTACTCCAGCGCCGAGATCACCGACCGCTGGGAAGCCCTGTTCGCCTTCCTCGAGCGCTGACCGCACCGGCGCGAGCGCGCACACACGAAACCGCCCGCCCCGGATGCGTCCGGGGCGGGCGGTTTCGTGTGTAGGGGTCGCGCCGGTGGCGTCAGGCCTGGTGGACGTCGCTGTGGGCGTCCGGGCGGGCGGCCTTGTTGGCCTCCCAGCCCGCCCAGGCCGAGACGACCATCTCGCGGACGTCGTGCCGGGCCTTCCAGCCCAGCTCGGCGGTGATCTTGTCGGCCGAGGCCACGACCTTCGCCGGGTCGCCGGGACGGCGCGGGCTGATCACCGGGGCGTAGTCGTGCCCGGTGTTCTCGTTCAGCAGCTGGACCATCTCCGCGACGGAAACGCCCTCGCCGCGCCCGATGTTGACGGTCAGGTCCTTGTAGTCCCCGGCCGCGGCCCACTCGGCGAGCTTGCGGGCGGCCGCCACGTGGGCCTCCGCCAGGTCCTCGACGTGGATGTAGTCGCGGATGCAGGTGCCGTCCGGCGTCGGGTAGTCGTCGCCGAAGATCTTGGCGCCCTGGCCGGCGTCGTACCGCTCGAAGACCATCGGGACCAGGTTGAACACACCGGTGTCGGCGAGCTCGGGGGTGGCCGCGCCCGCCACGTTGAAGTAGCGCAGGCAGGCCGTGGAGATGCCGTGGGCCTTGCCCGCGGCGCGGATCAGCCACTCGCCGGCCAGCTTGGTCTCGCCGTACGGGCTCAGCGGCGCGCACGGGATGTCCTCGGTGACCAGGTCCACGTCGGGCATGCCGTAGACGGAGGCGGAGGAGGAGAACAGGACGTTGCGGACGCCCGCGGCCGCGACGGCCTGGAGCAGGACCGTCAGGCCCTGCACGTTCTCGTGGTAGTAGTACAGCGGCTTCTCGACGGACTCGCCGACCTGCTTCTTGCCCGCGAGGTGCACCACACCCGTGATCTTGTGCTCGGCGATGGTCTTGTCGAGGATCAGCCGGTCCAGGACCGAGCCGACCACCAGCGGTACGCCCTCCGGGACACGGTTCTCGTTGCCCGTGGAGAGGTCGTCGAGGACGACCACCTTCTCCCCGGCGAGCAGCATCGCCCGGACGACGTGCGCGCCGATGTATCCGGCGCCACCGGTGATCAGAAACGTCATGTGTATCTCCCTGGTCCTGTCCGATTTCGGTGTGAAGAGCTCGGCGTGCCGTGCCTGCCGTGGAACAGGCGGTCGGTCTTCAGCCCGCCCCGTGGCCTGCCCGGGCCCGGTGGAGGCGGTTGCGTACGAGGTACAGCGCGCCCTCGGCGCCGGGGGCGAGGCGCAGCGCGAGCGCGCCGGTCCCCGTGCGGTAGGGCTGCGCCAGCAGCACACCGTACCGGCTGCTGGGCAGGGCCCGGCGGCGGAGCAGCCGGCCCCGGGGGCGCAACGAGGTGAACACGGAGGTGCCGTCGGCGCACTGCACGCCCACCCCCACGTTCCACGCCTGCATCCGGCGCAGCCCCCGGCGGCGGCCGGTGGCGGCCACGTCGGCCAGGCGGAACGGCAGCAGCGCGGCCCAGCCGCCCTGCGGGTCGGGGCGCAGCTCCACGGGCTGGGCGAGGACCGGCTCGCCTCCCGCGCGGGGCAGGAAGCGCAGCTGCACGGTCCGCGGACCGGCCTCGGCGAGGCGCCCGTACAGGTCGTGCAGGCGGATCCGGACGGTTCCGCGGCCGGCCGGCTCGGCGTCGACGGTGACGGGCAGCCGGTCCGTCGGCAGCCCCGCCAGGCCGTCCAGCTCCACCGGGAGCTCCTCGCTCCACACCGGGGTCCCGTCGGCGGCTGCCGCGTACGGGGGCAGCAGGCGCGGCGGCTCGGCGGCCAGCCGGGTGAGCCGCTCGGTGTCGGACGGCGGGCTCGCACTGGCGCGCAGCACCCGGGCGATCCAGCGGGCGTGGGGGGCGGCGGCCTCGATGTCGGCGTCGGCGAAGGTGTCGAGGTACTCGCGGGTCAGGGTCCACCAGGCGGCCTGGTACTCGGGGTCCCGGCCGAGCTCGCGCAGGTACATGCGCAGGTCGTACTCGAGGAACTTCACCTGGCAGGCGCCGCCCAGCACCGGGGAGGCCGCCGCGAGGGTGCGGGAGGCCGTGCGGTGGGCCTCGATGCGCGAGCGCCAGTTGGAGACGTCCTTGCGGTCCAGGGAGATCGACACCTGGGCGGCCGCGCGGCGCACGTGCCACACGTAGACGAGGTCGCCGATGACGGCGATGCGCGGGGCCGTGGCCAGCACCCGTGAGGTGAAGACGAAGTCCTCGTAGACGAACCGGCCGTCGGGGAAGCGCAGTCCGTGCTCCTCGAGGAAGGCGCGCTCGTACAGCTTGTTGACGCAGAGGGTGTCCCGGACCAGCTCCGGGCGGTCGGCGGGCCGCTCGATGACGTCGCCGGGGGTGTAGAGGCCCGGCATCCACGGCACGTCGTGGCCCAGCGGCAGCTCGCGCCGTACGGCGGCGCCGACGGTGACCGGGGCGCGGTGCTCCACGGCGGCCCGCACCAGCGCCTCGGCCGCGCCCGCCGGCAGGACGTCGTCACTGTCGAGGAACAGGACGTACGGGGCGCTCGCGAGGGCGATCCCGTCGTTGCGCGGGGTGCCGCACCCTCCGCTGTTCTCCGTGCGGTGGACGACCTTCAGGCGGGGGTGTGCGGCGGCCAGCTCGTCCAGCACCCGCGCGGTGCCGTCGGACGAGGCGTCGTTCACGGCGATGACCTCGGCGACCACCGGGCCCTGGGCGAGGGCCGAGGAGACGGCCTCGCCCACGAGCCCGGCGTCGTTGTACGCGATCACCACGACGGAAACGGTGGGGAGGTTGGAGCTGTTCACCTGGTGGATCCTAGGCGACCCGTGTAAAGACGCCTTCAAAGCCGCCGGGTGGCCCTTGGGGAAAAGGGGCTGGAACGACCGGAACAAGAACGGCCGGAACTAGAACGGCCGGAACTCGTCGTACTCCTTCTGCGCCGAGTCCCCGCGCTGGGCTTCCTTGTCCTTGCGGCGGGTGGTGGCCGGACGCGGGGCGTCCAGACGGTGGTCCTCGCCGCGGCGGCCCAGCATCTCGGCACCGGCCATGACGGTCGGCTCCCAGTCGAAGACGACCGCGTTCTCGTCGGAGCCGATGGCCACGCCGTCACCGGCGCGGGCGCCGGCCTTCTTCAGCGCGTCCTCGACACCGAGGCGGTTGAGGCGGTCGGCGAGGTAGCCCACGGCCTCGTCGTTGTTGAAGTCGGTCTGGCGGACCCAGCGCTCCGGCTTCTCGCCGCGCACGTTGTAGACGTCCTCGACCTCGTCGTAGGTGACGGTGAAGCCGGCGTCGTCCACGGCCTTCGGGCGGATGACGACGCGGGTCGCCTCCTGCTTCGGCTTGCGGGCGCGGGCCTTGGCGATGACCTCGGCGAGGAAGAAGGAGAGCTCCTTGAGGCCCGTACGGGCGACCGCGGAGACCTCGAAGACCTTGTAGCCGCGCGCCTCCAGGTCCGGGCGGACCATGTCGGCGAGCTCCTGGCCGTCCGGGATGTCGACCTTGTTCAGGACGACGAGGCGCGGACGCTTCTCCAGGCCGCCGCCGTAGAGCTTGAGCTCCTCCTCGATGACGTCGAGGTCGGCGATCGGGTCGCGGTCGGACTCCAGGGTGGCGGTGTCCAGGACGTGCACGAGCACCGAGCAGCGCTCGACGTGGCGCAGGAACTCCAGGCCCAGGCCGCGGCCCTGGCTGGCGCCGGGGATCAGGCCGGGGACGTCGGCGATGGTGTAGACGGTCGAGCCGGCCGTGACGACGCCCAGGTTCGGGACGAGGGTGGTGAAGGGGTAGTCCGCGATCTTCGGCTTGGCCGAGGAGAGCACCGAGATCAGCGAGGACTTGCCGGCGCTCGGGAAGCCGACCAGCGCCACGTCGGCGACGGTCTTGAGCTCCAGGACGATGTCGCCGGTGGTGCCGGGGACGCCGAGGAGCGCGAAGCCGGGGGCCTTGCGGCGGGCGGAGGAGAGCGCGGCGTTGCCGAGGCCGCCGCGGCCGCCCTCGGCGGCGACGTAGGTGGTGCCCTGGCCGACGAGGTCGGCGAGGACGTTGCCCTCCTTGTCGAGGACGACGGTGCCGTCCGGTACGGGCAGGACCAGGTCCTGGCCGTCCTTGCCGGAGCGGTTGCCGCCCTCGCCGGGCTTGCCGTTGGTGGCCTTGCGGTGGGGGCTGTGGTGGTAGTCCAGCAGGGTGGTGATCGCCTGCTCGACGACCAGGATGACGTCGCCGCCACGGCCGCCGTTGCCGCCGTCGGGGCCGCCGAGCGGCTTGAACTTCTCCCGGTGAACGGAGGCGCAGCCGTGGCCCCCGTTACCCGCGGCGACGTGCAGCTCGACGCGGTCCACGAAGGTGGTCATGGGTGTTCCTCCAGATACAGCGGGAATAGTCCGGAAAATCCGGTGGCAGGCCTTGCTGCCCATTAAACGTGTCTATGTGACAACGCGCCGAGGGCGGACCTCTCTTCCCGGCTTACGCCGGAAAGAGCTGAGATCCGCCCTCGGGAAGTTACGAACGCTCGATCAGCCGAGGCTGGATCAGGCGGCCGGAACGATGTTGACGACCTTGCGGCCACGGTGCGTGCCGAACTGCACGGCACCGGCCTGCAGCGCGAACAGCGTGTCGTCGCCGCCACGGCCGACGCCCGCGCCCGGGTGGAAGTGGGTGCCGCGCTGGCGGACGAGGATCTCACCAGCGGAAACGACCTGACCGCCGAAGCGCTTCACGCCGAGCCGCTGGGCATTGGAGTCGCGCCCGTTCCGGGTGGACGATGCGCCCTTCTTGTGTGCCATGTCTCAGTCCCTCTTACTTCGCAGCCGCGGGGATACCGGTGACCTTGATCGCCGTGTACTGCTGGCGGTGACCCTGGCGACGGCGGTAGCCGGTCTTGTTCTTGTAGCGCAGGATGTCGATCTTGGCGCCCTTGTGGTGGTCCACGACCTCGGCCGTGACCTTGATGCCGGCCAGGACCCACGGGTCGCTGGTCACGGCTTCGCCGTCGACAACGAGCAGGGTCGAGAGCTCGACCGTGTCGCCAACCTTGGCAGTGGAAATCTTGTCAACCTCAACGATGTCGCCGACAGCAACCTTGTGCTGGCGACCACCGCTGCGCACGATGGCGTACACGCGGATCTCTCTCTCACTCGGGACGGATGCTCCTGAAGCCAGCCGCTCAGTCGGGACCCCGTCTTGCGACAGGACCGCACTGATCCGGATTGGACGAGCGGCCTCTCCCGCACGACGCTTGCGCGTACGGACCGGGAGGAAGGTGCTCAGGAGCGCGGCGCACGCTGCACGGATTCGTACAGGACACGCCGACGGTCTAGGTTACGGGGCCGGTTCCAGGGGGTCAAACCGGGTCCCGCACGGCCGTGGGCCCCGCCTCGCGGCGGGGCCCACGGTCATGGACGGATCAGGCTTCGGCCGGAGCCGAGACGGACGGCAGCGTCTGCTGCTCGGCCGCCGCGGTCTTCTTCGTCGCCCGCTTCGTCGCGGTCTTCTTGGTCGTGGCCGCCTTCTTGGCCACGGTCTTCTTCGCCGCCGTCGCCTTCTTGGCGGTGGTGGTCTTCTTCGCCGCGGTCGCCTTCTTGGCCGGAGCCTTGCGGGCGGCCTTCTTGGCCGGAGCGGCCTCGGCCTTCTCCTCGGCGTCCTCGGCCTTGTCGGCCTTGTCGGCCTTCTCCGCCTTCTCGGCCTTGTCCGCCTTCTCCTCGGCCGCCGGGGCCTCGACGACCAGCACGGCCGCCTCGGCCGCGCCCGCCGGGGAACCGGCCGGTGCGGTGGCCTTACGGGTGGCACGGCGGCGCGGACGGGCCGGTGCGGCCTCGGCCGCGGGGGCCTCGGCGACGGCCTCGGGCTCGGGCTCGGCCGCCACGGCGACCGGCTCCGGCTCGGGCTCCACGACCGGCTCGGGCTCCGCCACGACGACCGGCTCCGGGGCCGCCTCGGCCGCGGGGGCCGGGGCACCCGCCGGGGCGGTGGCCTTGCGGGTCGCGCGGCGACGGGTACGGCCCTTCGGCGCGGCCTCCTCGACGGGGGCGGCCTCGACCGTCTCCGCGGCCTCCACGGCCTCGGCGACGACCTCGGCGGCCGGCTCCAGGACCGTGTCGGCCGGCTCGGTGACCGGCTCGTCCTCGACGACGGGCGCCGCGACCGGGGCCTCGGCACGGGCCGGGGCCGGGGCGACCGCACCGCGCGGGGCGCCCGCCGGGGCGGTCGCCTTGCGGGTGGCACGGCGACGGTTGCGACGGCCGCTCAGACCCGCGGCGGCCTCCGCCTCGGCCGGGCTGCTGTACAGCTCCTCGTCCGCGACGAACTCCGGCTCGGGCAGGGCGCGCGGCGCCGCGACCTCGGCGGCCAGCTCCTCGGCGGTCTCGAACTCCGCCTCGACCGTCTCGACCTCGTGGTCGTGCTGGTCGAAGTCGGCCTTGCCGCCGCGCCGCTTCGAGCGCTTGCCGTTGCCGCCGCCGATGGCGGTCGGCGTCTCCATGTGCACGATGACGCCGCGGCCGTTGCAGTGGACGCAGGTCTCGGAGAAGGACTCCAGCAGACCCTGGCCCACCCGCTTGCGGGTCATCTGGACCAGGCCCAGCGAGGTGACCTCGGCCACCTGGTGCTTGGTGCGGTCGCGGCCCAGGCACTCCAGCATGCGCCGCAGGACCAGGTCGCGGTTGGACTCCAGGACCATGTCGATGAAGTCGATGACGACGATGCCGCCCAGGTCGCGCAGCCGCAGCTGGCGCACGATCTCCTCGGCCGCCTCCAGGTTGTTCCTGGTGACGGTCTCCTCGAGGTTGCCGCCCTGACCGGTGAACTTGCCGGTGTTGACGTCGATGACGATCATCGCCTCGGTCTTGTCGATCACAAGCGAGCCGCCCGAGGGCAGCCACACCTTGCGGTCGAGAGCCTTGGCGAGCTGCTCGTCGATCCGGTACGTCGCGAAGACGTCGACCTCGGAGGTCCAGCGGGACAGCCGGTCGGCCAGGTCCGGGGCCACGTGGTTGACGTAGCCGTGGATGGTCTCCCAGGCGCCGTCACCGCTGACGATGACCTTCGAGAAGTCCTCGTTGAAGATGTCGCGCACGACGCGGACGGTCATGTCCGGCTCGCCGTACAGCAGGCTCGGCGAAGAGGTCGAGATCTGCTTCGACTTCTTCTGGATGTCCTCCCACTGGGCCTGCAGGCGCTCGACGTCGCGGCGCAGCTCGTCCTCGCTCGCGCCCTCGGCGGCGGTGCGCACGATGACGCCCGCGTCCTCGGGGACGATCTTCTTGAGGATGGTCTTCAGGCGCGCGCGCTCGGTGTCGGGCAGCTTGCGGCTGATGCCGGTCATCGAGCCCTCGGGCACGTAGACCAGGTAGCGGCCGGGCAGCGAGACCTGGCTGGTCAGGCGGGCGCCCTTGTGGCCGATCGGGTCCTTGGTGACCTGCACGAGGACGGACTGGCCGGACTTGAGGGCGGACTCGATGCGGCGCGGCCCGTTGGCCATGCCGAGCGCCTCGAAGTTGACCTCGCCGGCGTACAGGACCGCGTTGCGGCCCTTGCCGATGTCGATGAAGGCGGCCTCCATGGACGGCAGCACGTTCTGGACCTTGCCCAGGTAGACGTTGCCGACGTACGAGGTGGCCTCTTCCTTGTTGACGTAGTGCTCGACGAGCACGTTGTCCTCGAGGACGCCGATCTGCGTGCGGTCGCCGTTCTGGCGGACGACCATGACGCGCTCGACGGCCTCGCGGCGGGCCAGGAACTCGGCCTCGGTGATGATCGGGACGCGGCGGCGGCCCTGCTCGCGGCCCTCGCGGCGGCGCTGCTTCTTCGCCTCCAGGCGGGTCGAGCCCTTGATGGACTGGACCTCGTCGGAGGAGGTGGACTCGGCGCGCTCGCGGGCCGGACGGGGCTCGCGGACCTTGACGACGGTGCGTACGCCGTCCTCCTCGCCCCCCTCGGCGGACTCGGCGGTGACGTCGGCGGGCTCCCCGCTGCGGCGGCGGCGACGGCGGCGGCGACGGCTGGAGCTGGAGCCCAGGGCCTCGGTCTCCTCGCCCTCGTCCTCTTCGCCCTCGTCCTCGTCGGTCTCCTGCTCGGCGGCCGGGGCTCCGGTCTCCTCCTCGGCGGCCTCGTCGAGCTCGGCGGCCTCGCCGCGGCGACGGCGGCGGCCACCGCGGCGACGGCGGCGGGACGGGCGCTCGCCCGACTCGTCGCCCTCTTCGAAGTCGGCGGACTCGTCCTCGAGCTCGACGGCCTCGGCCTCGGGCTCCTCCTCGGCGAGCACCTCGGGCAGCGACACCGGCGCGCTCTCGGCGGCGGCGCCGCGGCCACGGCGACGGCGGCGGCCCGACGGCTGCGGGGCGGGGGTCTCGACGACCTCGGCCTCGACCTCGGCCTCGAGCTCGGTCTCGGCCTCCTCCTCCGCTTCCTCTGCCTGTACGGCGGCGGCAGCGGCCGCGGCGGCCATGGCGGCGGTCTCGGGGGTCTGGAACATCGGCTCGGCGAACACCGGGGCCTGGAACACGGCGACGGCGGGACGCGCGGCGCGGCGGGCACGGGCCGGGGCGGGCGCCTCGGGCTCGGCGGCGGGCTGCGGCGCGGCGGCCGGAGCGGCGGAGCGGGTGGCGCGGCGGCGGCCGCCGCGCTTCGGGGAGTCCACGGCGTCGGCGACGGTCACAGCGCGGGCGGCGGCCTTGGGGGCCTCCTCCACGGCGGCGGGAGCCTCGTCCGAGACGGGGGCCTCGGCCGGAGCGGCCGGGGCGGTGACGGCGCGGGTGGCACGGCGGCGGGCACGCGGGGCGGGAGCGGCGGGCTCCTCCTCGGCGACGGCCGGAGCGGCCGGGGCCTCGGCGACGGGCGCCTCCACGACCTCCGCGGCCTCGGCGGCCGGGGCGGTCACGGCGCGCGTGGCGCGGCGGCGGGTACGGGCGGGGGCGGCGGCCGGAGCGGCCTCCTCCACGGGTGCGGCCGGAGCCTCGGCCACGGCGGCCACGGCGGCCTCGGCGGCCGGGGTCTCGGGGGCGGCCACGGCACGGGTCGCACGGCGGCGGGCACGCGGGGCGGGAGCGGCCGGAGCCTCCTCCTCCACCACGGGCGCGGCCTCGGCGGCCGGGGCCTCGGGGGCGGCCACGGCGCGGGTGGCGCGGCGGCGGGCACGCGGGGCGGGAGCGGCGGGCTCCTCCTCGGCGACGGCCGGAGCGGCCGGGGCCTCGACCACGGCGGCCTCGGCGGCCGGGGTCTCGGGGGCGGCCACGGCACGGGTGGCGCGGCGGCGGGTACGGGCGGGGGCGGCGGCCGGAGCGGCCTCCTCCACGGGTGCGGCCGGGGCGGCCTCGGTCACCGGGGTCGTCTCTGCGGCGGTGGCACCGGGCGGGCCGGCGGGCCGGGATGCGGCGCGGCGACGCCTGCGCGGGGGCAGGTTGTCACTCGGGCTGGTGTTGTCGGTGGTGTCGTTTTCGTTGTTGGGCATTGCGGGCGGTTCTCCCGTCACGCTCCCGGGCGCCGCGGCTGACTTCCGGTCCGGCACGGTTCCGCGCGATGAGCGCGGAACCGGCCTCCGGGGCGCGTTCGCCACACGGGAGCTGTAGTCCATGGCCGCCGGTTCCGTACGTGTTGTCCGTACGGCCTGGCGGAAGTCTTCAGGTCAGTGCGCGGCCCGACCCAGGTGGCTCCCGAGTGCCAGGGCTGCGCGACGACGACGATCCCTACGCGGCGGGACCTTCCGGCGCCTTCGCGTCGGCGGCTACGGCGGCCGTGGGTGGGGCGGCCGTGTCAGCCTCGCGGTCGGGCGCGAGCGGGTCGGTCACCGTGCCGGACTCCTCGTCGAAGAGCCCCTGCGCCAGCCTGGTCACCGCAGAGGGGACCGGCGGCGCCAGGTCGGCCACAGCTCGGAGACCGGACAGGACGTCGTCGGGTCGCACGGCAGGTGTCAGATGCCGAACAACCAGGCGCAGTATCGCACAGGCATTGTCCAGGGGCGTATCAGCCGGGGCAGGAAGGGCCTCGAGGCTGACTACAGCGCCGCGCGTGTCGAAGGTCCGCATGCCGTTCTTGGTCCGTCGCTGCACCTCCACGGTCTCGGCGGCCATGAAGGCCGTCACCGCGCGCCCGGCGTCGGCGGGCTCCACGCCGTCCAGGCGCAGCTCCCACACGGAGGCCGTGAGCCGGTCCGCGAGGCCCGAGGTGCGGGCCTCCACGGCGTCGGTGATGTCGAGCCCGGCCGGCATCGACTCGTCGAGCAGCTCTCGGAGCTTCTCGGGGTCGCGGGGCTCGGCGAGGGCGATCTCCAGGTACTCCGCCTCACTGCCGGTCCCGGTCGGGGCGGCGTTCGCGTACGAGACGCGGGGGTGCGGGGTGAAGCCGGCCGAGTACGCCATCGGCACCTCGGCGCGGCGCAGGGCCCGCTCGAAGGCTCGCTGGAAGTCGCGGTGGCTGGTGAACCGGAGGCGGCCGCGCTTGGTGTAGCGCAGTCGGATGCGCTGCACCACCGGTGCGGGAGGCGGGCCTTCGGGCTGTCGCTTGCCCAGTGGTTCTTCTCCTTGTGCGGGGCTCCGCGGCTCGCGCGTCGCCCTGAGCGTCTGGGGGCCTGCGGGCCGCGCCCTGCCCTCGGCTCACCCCTGCCGTTTGTGGAGGGGGCTCGCTGGGATCGGTTCGGCGGGCGCGTTGCCTGCGGCTTTCGTACTACCCAGAGTACGCGCCCGTGACCTCGCCGGTTCCCGGGGAGGAGTACCGAAGAGCGCCTGCCGTACCCCGGCCCGCGCGTCCCGGACGGCGCCGCGGGCGGTGTGCCACACCTCGCCCGCCGCGCTGCGGGAGGTGCGCCATGCCACGCGTGCCGCGGTACGGGCGGCCCGCCACACCTCGCGGACCAGATGCCCCACGGGCGTGGCCACCTGCCGGTAGACCCAGGCCGCGGGGCGGGCGACGCAGCCGCGCCAGAGCCAAAGGAGCCCGCGCCCCAGGGCGCGGCTGACGCGGCCGGCGAGCCGCCAGGTGGCTGCGGCGAAGTGGCCGAGGGGCGTCAGGAGGTACCGGTACAGGCCCCGGGCCAGCCGGGCGGCGCCGCGCCCGAGCGGGGCCAGCAGGTACTGGTGGGTGCCGGTGGCCGCCGGCACGAGGACGTACCGCCACAGCGCGGCCCACGGCCATACGAACACGGCGGCGAGGGCGCGCGGCACGAACCAGGTCAGGGCGTGCCCGGCCGGGGTGAGGACGTACCGGTAGAGCGCGCCGACCAGCCAGGCAGCGCCCCTGGCCGGCGGCACGAGCAGGTACCGCCAGACGGCCGCGAGGGTCCAGACCACGGCCGCGGCCGACGGCTTCAGCAGGTACCGCCACAGGGCGGCAAGGGTCCAGAGCACGGCGGCGCCCGACGGCTTCAGCAGGTACCGCCACAGGGCGCCGAGGGTCCAGAGCACTGCGGCGGCCGACGGCTTCAGCAGGTGGCGGACCGCGGCCAGGACCACCCGTTCGAGCCCCTTGCCGGCCGGCTTCAGCAGGTACCGGTACAGGGCGCCGGCGCCGGGGACGAGCAGGTGCCGCCACAGCGCGGCCCACGGCCATACGAACAGCGCCTTGGCCAGCCACCCCAGCGCGACGGCGGCTCCCCGGCCCAGCAGGGCGAGCCCGTGCCCGAGCGGTAGCAGGACCCGGCGCCACAGGACGGACCCGGCGGGCGCCAGTACGTACCGCCACAGCGCCGCCCAGGGCCAGTAGAGGACGGCGAGCGCGGCCCACTTCAGCAGCAGCCCGGTCCCCCGCGCCAGCCACGCGAGCGCGCGCCCGGCCGGAGCCAGCACGTACCGCCCCAGCCAGGCGAAGGCCCGGCCGGCCACGTCCCCGGCCGGGCGCAGGGCGCGCCGGTACACGGAGCGGGCCCCGAGGACGAGCAGGTCCCAGACCACCCGCACGGGCAGCACGATCACCACGGCCAGGATCCGCACCGGGATCCGGACCAGCGCGTACACGCACCCCTGCCCGGCGGGTGGGGGCTCGTGCCTGCCGTGCTTCTCCAGGTCCATGCCCTTGACGACGCAGGACGGGCCCCGGCCGTTGCACGGGGGACGGGGGCCGCCCCCACGAGAACGCGCCCCCCGCCGGGAGCGGCGGGGGGCGCGTTGCGGGGCCTGGATCAGCCCTGGATCACTTCACGACCGACAGCGGGAGCAGCTTCTTGCCCGTCGGGCCGATCTGGATGCTGGTGTCCATCTGCGGGCAGACGCCGCAGTCGAAGCACGGGGTCCAGCGGCAGTCCTCGACCTCGGTCTCGTCGAGGGCGTCCTGCCAGTCCTCCCAGAGCCAGTCCTTGTCGAGACCGGAGTCCAGGTGGTCCCAGGGCAGGACCTCCTCGTAGGTGCGCTCGCGGGTCGTGTACCAGGCCACGTCCACGCCGTAGGCGGGCAGCGCCTTCTCGGCCGCCTCCATCCAGCGGTCGTACGAGAAGTACTCGCGCCAGCCGTCGAAGCGGCCGCCCGACTCGTACACGGCGCGGATGACGTCGCCGATGCGGCGGTCACCGCGGGAGAGCAGGCCCTCGACGATGCCCGGCTTGCCGTCGTGGTAGCGGAAGCCGATGGAGCGGCCGTACTTCTTGTCGCCGCGGATCTTGTCGCGGAGCTTGCCCAGGCGGGCGTCCGTCTCCTCGGCCGACAGCTGCGGCGCCCACTGGAAGGGGGTGTGCGGCTTCGGCACGAACCCGCCGATGGACACCGTGCAGCGGATGTCGTTCTGGCCGGAGACCTCGCGGCCCTTGGCGATGACGTTGACCGCCATGTCGCCGATCTGGAGCACGTCCTCGTCGGTCTCGGTGGGCAGGCCGCACATGAAGTACAGCTTCACCTGCCGCCAGCCGTTGCCGTACGCCGTGGAGACCGTGCGGATCAGGTCCTCTTCCGAGACCATCTTGTTGATGACCTTGCGCATGCGCTCGGAGCCGCCCTCGGGGGCGAAGGTCAGGCCGGAGCGGCGCCCGTTGCGGGTCAGCTCGTTGGCCAGGTCCACGTTGAAGGCGTCCACGCGGGTCGACGGGAGGGACAGGCCCACCTTGTCGTCGGTGTAGCGGTCCGCGAGGCCCTTGGCGATGTCGGCGATCTCGGTGTGGTCCGCCGAGGAGAGCGAGAGCAGGCCGACCTCTTCGAAGCCGGTCGCCTTGAGGCCCTTCTCCACCATTTCGCCGATGCCGGTGATGCTTCGCTCCCGCACGGGGCGCGTGATCATGCCGGCCTGGCAGAAACGGCAGCCGCGGGTGCACCCGCGGAAGATCTCGACGGACATCCGCTCGTGGACCGTCTCGGCGAGCGGGACCAGCGGCTGCTTGGGGTAGGGCCACTCGTCGAGGTCCATGACCGTGTGCTTGGAGACCCGCCACGGCACGCCGGAGCGGTTGGGCACGACACGGCCGATGCGGCCGTCCGGCAGGTACTCGACGTCGTAGAAGCCCGGTACGTAGACCCCGCCGGTCTTCGCCAGGCGCAGGAGGACCTCCTCGCGCCCGCCCGGCCGCCCCTCGGCCTTCCAGGCGCGGATGATCTCGGTCATGTCGAGGACGGCCTGCTCGCCGTCGCCGATGACGGCGCAGTCGATGAACTCCGCGATCGGCTCGGGGTTGAAGGCCGCGTGGCCGCCCGCGAGAACGATCGGGTGGTCGACCGTGCGGTTCCTGGCCTCGAGCGGGATGCCCGCGAGGTCCAGGGCCGTGAGCATGTTCGTGTAGCCCAGCTCCGTGGAGAAGGACAGGCCGAACACGTCGAAGGCCGAGACGGGGCGGTGGCTGTCGACGGTGAACTGGGGCACCTTGTGCTCGCGCATCAGTGCCTCGAGGTCGGGCCACACGCTGTAGGTGCGCTCCGCGAGCACGCCCTCGCGCTCGTTGAGCACCTCGTACAGGATCATGACGCCCTGGTTGGGCAGCCCGACCTCGTACGCGTCCGGGTACATGAGGGCCCAGCGGACGTCGCAGCTCTCCCACTCCTTGACCGTGGAGTTGAGCTCACCGCCGACGTACTGGATGGGCTTCTGCACGTGCGGAAGCAGAGCCTCAAGCTGAGGGAAGACCGACTCGGTCATCACGCGACTTTCGTGAAGCGGGCAGGGGGCAGCTCTCAAGCGTACCTCTAGGCTCGGCCGCCCCCAGCCACATGATCATCCCAGGGCCGCCCGCAGCCCCGGCTCGGAGGTCTTGGCCCAGACGTCCGGAAGCTCCCGTTCGCGCCGCTCGGCCAGGGCTTCCTCGCGGGCGTAGAGCACGCCCCAGGTGAAGGAGGGTTCGCCCGCGCCCGCCGCCTGGACGCCGAGGCCGCGCAGGGCCTCGCGGGCGACCACGCTGTCCTGGTGGTCGCCGAGCAGGGTCTGGACCTTCTTCACGGCCTTGGCGAGGCGTTTCGCCGGTTTGCCGACGGCGGGCGTGGCCGCCTCCGCCGCGTAGCGGGCGCGCTTGGCCGCCTTGCGGGCCTCGTGCAGGGCCACGTCGCGCTCCCCGCCCGGTTCCATGGCGAGCGCGCCCTCGACCCGGCCCGCGAGGCGCTCGTAGTCGCGCAGCACCGCCGTGGGCAGGACGCGTTCCGCCCGCCCGCCGGCGGCCTTGCGCAGCGGCGGCTCGGCCAGCAGGGCGTCGAGGGAGTCCAGCAGGGCGAGGTAGCGGGCGCTGTCGAGCGCGGCCAGCGCCCGGCGGCGGGATCCGGAGCGGCGGGAGTTGTTCCAGGTGCGCAGCCGGCCGCGGACCGGGCCGATCAGCAGGGCGCGCGGCAGCTCGTCCAGGTGGCCCTGGATCCGGTCGAGCAGGACCTCCTGGTCGCGGTCGACGCCGAGCTCCGCGGCGAGGAACCGCAGTTCCTCGCCGATCGGGTCGGTGACGGCCCGGTCCAGCACCTTGCGGTAGGTCTTGAAGGCGCTGCGCAGCCGCCGGGTGGCGACCCGCATCTGGTGGACGGAGTCCGGCAGGCCGCGGCGCACGGCGGGGTCCAGGGTGACCAGGGCGTCGCGCTGTTCGCGCAGGTACGCGAGCACGTACGCGCCTGCCGTGCCGTCACCGGGATCCGCCGCGGGCAGTGCCGGGGCTTCGGCGCCGGCCTCGGTCCCGGACTCGGACTCGGCCCCGGATCCCGCCTCGGCCTCGGTCTCGGTGAGCGCCCGGGCGAGTTTCGAGGGGGCGTCGGAGACGCGGAGCCCGGACTTGCGGAAGGCCTTCTCGACCGCGTCGAGCAGCCGGGGGTCGATCCCGTCGGCGAGTTCCACCTCGACCTCGGTCCAGGCGGCGGTGGCCGCGCCGCGCTCCGCCCGGACGGTGTCGGTGCTCAGCTCCGCGAGGAGGGCTCCGTCGGCGTCGAGGAGGTGGCTGACCCTGCGCGAGGAGACCAGCCTGACCTGCGGTTCCAGCCCGGCCCCGCGCACCCGTGAGCGCAGCAGGGCGGACAGCTGGACCGGGACGGTGTCGCTGAGGGCGGCCGCGATCTCGTCGCGCACGCCCGGGGAGACGGGCAGCTTGAGGTGCCAGCCCGCGTCGGCGCCACCGGTTCTGCGGCGCAGGGTGAGGCCGTCGGCGGCGAGCCGGTGGTCCGGGGTGTCGTAGTAGACGGCGTCCAGGTCGACCGTGCCCTGGTCGGAGACAGCCGCGATCGCGGCCGTGCCCGTCAGATCCGGCACCCCGCGCCGGGCCGCCGACGCCTTAGTGAACTCGAATTTCCGCTCGATCTCGCGCTTCGTGTCCGCCATAGACCGAACTTAGTCCTGAACGGACGGCGACGGCAGGGTGAACGGGCGATCAGGCCGGGGATCAGGCCGACAATGGCCGTTGCACCTTGATCGACTGAAGTAGTCCGATGGCCACCCACACGGCGAACATCGACGATCCTCCGTACGAGACGAACGGCAGCGGCAGCCCGGCCACCGGCATGATCCCGAGGGTCATCCCGATGTTCTCGAAGGACTGAAAGGCGAACCACGCGATGATCCCGGCGCACACGATCGTCCCGTAGAGCTCGGTGGTCTCGCGGGCGATCATGCAGGCCCGCCACAGCACCACGCCCAGCAGCAGCAGGATCAGCCCGGCCCCGACGAAGCCCAGCTCCTCCCCCGCCACCGTGAAGACGAAGTCGGTCTGCTGCTCGGGCACGAACTGGCCGGTGGTCTGCGAGCCCTTGAAGAGCCCGGAGCCGGTCAGCCCGCCCGAGCCGATCGCGATGCGCGCCTGGTTGGTGTTGTAGCCGACGCCGGCGGGGTCGAGTTCGGGGTTGGCGAAGGCCGCGAAGCGGTTGATCTGGTACTCGTCGAGGACGCCGAGCTGCCAGATCAGGATGGCGCCGCCGGCGCCGGAGCCGATCAGGCCCAGCACCCAGCGGTTGGAGGCGCCGGAGGCCAGCAGCACGCCGAGCACGATGACGACCATGACCATGACGGAGCCGAGGTCGGGCATCAGCATGACGATGCCCATGGGGGCGGCCGCCAGGCACAGGGCCTTGACGACCGTGCGGTGGTCGGGATGGGCGAGGTCGCCCGCGTCCACCCGGGCCGCCAGCAGCATCGCCATGACCAGGATGATCGTGATCTTCACGAACTCGGAGGGCTGGAGGGAGAATCCGCCGCCGATCACGATCCACGCGTGGGCGCCGTTGATGGTGGCGCCGAGCGGGGTGAGCACCGCGATGATCAGCAGGAGCGAGATCCCGTACAGGATCGGCACCGCACCGCGCAGGGTGCGGTGGCCGAGCCAGATGGTGCCGATCATCAGGACCAGGCCGATCCCGGTGTTCAGGGCGTGCCGGGCCAGGAAGTAGTACGGGTCCCCCTGGTTCAGGGAGGTCCGGTTGCGGGTCGCCGACCACACCAGCAGGGCGCCGATGAAGGACAGGGCCAGCGAGGAGAGGAGTATCGGCCAGTCGAGCCGGCGCAGCACCGAGTCGCGGGCGGTGAGCTTGGCCATCGCCCCGCGCTCGGGCGCGTACCGGGAGACGGAGAACTTGTTGGCGGTCTGCATGTCGGTTTCGGTCCTCAGTCGTGCTGCGCGGGGCGCTGGGCGGGCGGGCCGGCGAGCGCGGGCGGCGCCAGCTCCTCCGGGGACGGCGGCACGTACGGCCTGATCTCGGGGGAGTCGATGGAGCCGTCGGGGCGGATCCTGGGCAGTTTCGTCTCGGGCCCCAGCAGCAGGGCCTTCGTCACGTCCTGCTTGCCGGCCATGTCGAGGCCGTAGATGGCGTTGTAGATGTTGCGGACGGCGGGGCCGGAGGCTCCGGAGCCGGTGCCGCCCTGGGAGATGGTCATGACGATGGTGAAGTCGTCGGTGTAGGTGGCCAGCCACGAGGTGGTCTGCTTGCCGTAGACCTGGGCGGTGCCGGTCTTGGCCCGCATCGGGATCTTGTCCAGCGGCCAGCCGCCGAACCTCCAGGCGGCGGTGCCGCCGGGCTCGACGACCATGCGCAGGCCCTTGTCGAGGTCCTTGACGGTCCGGGCGTCGATCGGCAGCCTGCCGTGCGACTTGGGCTTGATCATCTGGACGTGCTTGCCGTCGGGGCTGATGACGGCCTTGCCGACCGTGGGGTCGAAGAGGGTGCCGCCGTTGCTGATCGCGGAGTAGGCGGTGGCCATCTGGATGGGGGTAACCAGGACGTCGCCCTGCCCGATGGCGAAGTTGATGCTGTCGAACGCCTTCAGCTGGTTGCCCTCGAGGCAGCTCTCGTAGGCGATCTGCTCGACGTAGGTGCCGCCCTTCTTGCCCTGCTTGCACCAGGAGTCCTTGTTGGCCGCCCAGAAGCTCTTCTTCCAACGGCGGTCGGGGATGCGGCCGGTCTCCTCGTTCGGCAGGTCGACGCCGGTCTCGGAGCCGAGCCCGAACTCGCGGGCGGTCCGGTAGAACCAGTCGTGGGCGTCCTTCTTGGGCTCGAGGCCGCCGTCGCGCTGCCACTCCTTGTGCCCGAGGGCGTAGAAGACCGTGTTGCAGGAGAACTTCAGCGCCTCGCCGAGGGTGATGGGGCCGTGCCCCTTGGACTCGAAGTTCGCGAAGCTCCGGCCGCCCAGGCTGTAGGAGCTGCTGCAGTTGTACTTGCTGTCGAAGGGGTAGCCGGCCCGGACGGCCGCGCTCGCCGACACCACCTTGAAGATGGAGCCCGCGGGGGCCTGGCCCTGGATGGCCCGGTTGAGCAGCGGGTAGTTGGAGTTCTTGCTGGTGAGCTTGGCGTAGTCCTTGGCGGAGATGCCGCCGACCCAGGCGTTGGGGTCGTAGTCCGGCTGGGAGGCCATCGCGACGATCCGGCCGGTCTTGGCCTCCATGACGACGACGGCGCCCGAGTCGGCCTCGTACTTGCGGCCGGTGATCTTGTCGGTCTCCTGGCGGACGGTCTTCATCGCCTGCTGGAGCTCGTACTCGGCGACGGACTGGACCCGGGCGTCGATGCTGGTGACCAGGGTGGATCCGGGCACGCCCGGGTCGGACTCGGTCTGGTGCATGACCCGGCCGAGGTTGTCGACCTCGTACGAGGTGACCATCGCCTTGCCGCGCAGCTGCTTGTCGTAGGTGCGCTCGATGCCGGAGCGGCCGACCTGATCGGACCGCAGGTGCGGCGAGTCGGTGTCCTTGGCCTTCTGGATCTCGTCGTCGGTGACCGGCGAGAGGTAGCCGAGCACCTGCGAGGTGCGCGCCCCGCCGGGGGCCGGGTAGCGGCGGACGGCGGTGGGCTCCGCGGTGATGCCGGGGAAGTCCTCTGGGCGTTCGCGCAGTTGCAGCGCCTGCTGCGTGCTGGCTTCGAGGGTGATCGGGATCGGCTGGTACGGAGAGCCGTTCCAGCAGGGCTTCGGGGTCTGGGAGTCGCAGAGCCGGACCTTGTCCATGACCTCCTTGGGGCTCATGCCCAGGACGTCGGCGAGGCGGGTCATGACCCCCTTGCCCCGGTCCTTCATCTTCATCAGTGCCGTGCGGCTCGCGGAGACGACCAGGCGGGTCTCGTTGTCGGCGAGCGGGACGCCGCGGGCGTCGAGGACCGAACCGCGCACGGCCGGCCGGACGACCCGCTGCACGTGGTTGCTCTTCGCCTCGTGGTAGTACTCCTCGCCGTTGCGGACCTGGAGGTACCAGAGGCGCCCGCCGAGGGTGACCAGCATCGAGAGGACGAGCACCTGCATGATGACGAGCCGGATCTGCACACGGGAGGTGCGGCCGGTCTCCGGAACGTTGGTCACGTCGGCTCCTCCCTCACAGCTTTCTGACGCTCTTCACGCTCTTGACGGCCTTGACGCCCTTTATGCGGACGGCCTTGTTGGCGCGGCCGCGCGCGGTCTTCAGGCGCAGGCCGCCGCGCTGGCTGCCGATGCGCAGGCCGGTGCCGCCGGCCAGCCAGCCGGAGGACACGTCCTTGCCCTGGGGGGGTCCGCCGCCGGCCTCGACGGCCATCGGGTCGTTCTCGGCGCGCCGGGCCAGCGCCATGATGAACGGCACGGTGAAGGGCGCGAGCAGCAGGTCGTAGAGGGTGGCGGTGAACAGCAGCCCGGTCAGGCCCACGTGGCGGGCGGCGGTGTCGCCGACGAGGGCGCCCACGCCCGCGTAGAGCAGGGTGGAGCCGATCGCCGCGCCGACGACGGTGAGCATCGGGCCCCAGGCGGAGCGGAAGCGTCCGCTGTCGGGGCGCACCAGCCCGGCCACGTAGCCGATGACGCACAGGACGAGCGCGTACCGTCCGGCGGCGTGGTCGGCGGGCGGTGCCAGGTCGGCGAGGAGGCCGGCGGCGAAGCCGATGAGGGCGCCGCTGACGTGCCCGTACACGAGTGCCAGGGCGACGACGGTGAGCAGCAGCAGGTCGGGCACGGCGCCGGGCAGCTGGAGCCGGCCCAGTACGGTGACCTGCACGACGAGGGCGACCACGACGAGCGTGGCCGAGAGCAGGATCCGGTTGAAGCGCATGGTCGGTCTGCTCCTACTCGTCGGCCGGCTTGCTGGGCGCGCCGGCGGTCGCGGACGGGGTGACCGTGACGGTGACCGTCGGGGTGGGCTTGGGGGCCTCGGGCTTCGGCGGCAGGACGGCGTCGCGCGGGTCCTCGCGCGGCGGCATCACCACGACGCCGACGATGTCCAGCCGCGAGAAGCCGACGAACGGCCGCACCCATACGGTGCGGGTGAGGTCGCCGCGGGCGGCGTCGACCTTGACGACCTCGCCGATCGGCACGCCGGGCACGAAGGGCTTGTTGCCGTGCGAGCCGAAGGTGACGAGCCGGTCTCCGGGGCCGATCTTGGCCTTGCCGTTGAGCATCTGCACGGACAGGGCGCGGTCGCCCTGGCCGGTGGCGAAGCCGAGTTCGCCGGTCTTCTCCAGGCGGGTGCCTACGGTGAAGTCGGGGTCGTTGGCGAGGACGACGGTGGCGGTGTCGGGGCCGACGGTGGTGACCCGGCCGACGAGTCCGTCCCCGTTGAGGACGGTCATGTCGCGCTCGATGCCGTCCTTGCTGCCGGCGTCGATGGTGACGGTCCAGGAGAAGCCCTGGGCCGCTCCTATGGCGATGACCTCGGCGCCCTTGATGCCGTACTGCCCGGCGCCGGCCCGCTTGAGCATCTCGTCGAGCTCGTGGATGCGGCTGCGGGTCTGCTCCTCGCTGCCGAGCTTGGCCTTCAGGGCCGCGTTCTCGCGCTCCAGTACGGCGATCCGGTTGTGGCGCTCACCGGAGTCCCGTACGGCCCCTATGGCGTTGGCGACCGGGTCGACGGCGGTGGCCACGCCCTTCTCGACCGGGCCGAAGACCGCTGCGGCGGCCTGCCGGGCACCGTCGACCGGCGACTCCTCGCCTGCCCTGATGTCCACCGTGATCAATGCGAACGCGATGGCGATCAGAAGCACCAGGAGCAGCCGGCTTTCTCGTGTGTCCCTCACGTGCGGCGGCCGTGCCTTCCTCGTCGGAATGTTGTTTTGCCTGTATATCAACGATCCGCCGCACGGGCCCGGTAGCACCCGTACGGCGGATCCTTGTGTGTTCCGCATGGCCCCTCCGGCACGGAGGGCTGTGTTCAGCGACGGGGCTGGGCGTCCAGGACCTGCTGGAGGGCCTCGAACTCCTCGACGCACTTGCCGGAGCCGAGGGCGACGGAGTCGAGCGGGTCTTCGGCGATGTGGATGGGCATGCCGGTCTCGCGCCGCAGCCGCTCGTCGAGGCCGCGCAGCAGGGCGCCGCCGCCGGTCAGGACGATGCCGCGGTCCATGATGTCGCCGGAGAGCTCCGGCGGGCACTTGTCGAGGGTGGTCTTGACGGCGTCGACGATGGCGTTGACGGGCTCCTCGATGGCTTTGCGGACCTCGGCGGCCGAGATGACGACCGTCTTGGGCAGCCCGGAGACCAGGTCGCGGCCGCGGATCTCGGTGTGCTCGTCCTTGTCGAGGTCGTACGCCGACCCGATCGTGATCTTGATCTGCTCGGCGGTACGCTCGCCGAGGAGGAGCGAGTACTCCTTCTTGATGTGCTGGATGATCGCGTTGTCGAGCTCGTCGCCGGCCACCCGGATGGACTGCGCCGTGACGATTCCGCCGAGGGAGATGACGGCGACCTCGGTGGTGCCGCCGCCGATGTCCACGACCATGTTGCCGGTGGCCTCGTGGACGGGCAGGCCCGAGCCGATGGCGGCGGCCATGGGCTCCTCGATGATGTGCACCTGGCGGGCGCCGGCCTGCGTGGACGCCTCGATGACGGCGCGCCGCTCCACTCCGGTGATGCCGGAGGGCACGCACACCACGACGCGGGGGCGGGCCAGGTAGCGGCGCTTGTGGATCTTGAGGATGAAGTACCGGAGCATACGCTCGGTGATCTCGAAGTCGGCGATGACGCCGTCCTTGAGGGGCCTTACGGCGACGATGTTGCCGGGCGTGCGCCCGATCATCTTCTTCGCCTCGGAGCCGACCGCCAGAATGCCGCCGGTGTTCGTGTTGATGGCGACCACGGACGGCTCGTTCAGGACGATCCCCCGGCCCCTCACGTACACCAGCGTGTTGGCGGTCCCGAGGTCGATCGCCATGTCACGGCCGATGAACGACATGTTGTTCCCCTTGTTCCCCATGAGGAGCGTCTGGCCTTCCAGTTGATAGCGGCTGCTGTCAGGTCGGCGAGGTGGGTGTGTGGGTGGAGGCCCCATCGTAGTGCCGCGAGTACGGACACCGCGCGACGGGACTCCGGCAATCCCGCCGGAATGGATACCCGCCCCCTTAGTGGTGACGACGTGTTCTGCCCAGGCGTTCCCGCTCCTGCGGGGAAATACCGAAGGGCGACCGAAATTACTTCGGTCGCCCCAGGTCATGAGCGCTATTTGGCTGATGTCTCGTCAGTGTCAGAGCGCGGGGAAGAAGAGCTTCAGCTCGCGCTCCGCGGATTCCTCGGAGTCCGAGGCGTGGATCAGGTTCTCCCGGACGATCGTGCCGAAATCCCCCCGGATGGAGCCGGGCGCCGCGGCGATCGGGTCGGTGGGTCCGGCCAGCTGGCGGACGCCCTCGATCGCGCGCTCCCCCTCGACGACCAGGGCCACGACCGGGCCGCTGGCCATGAAGCCCATCAGGGGCTCGTAGAAGGGCTTGCCCTTGTGCTCGCCGTAGTGCGCCTCGAGCGTCTCCTGGTCCAGGGTGCGCAGCTCCAGCGCCGGGATGGTCCAGCCGGCCTTCCGCTCGATACGGCCGATGATCTCGCCCACCAGACCGCGACGGACGGCGTCGGGCTTCAGCAGGACGAGGGTGCGCTGGGTCATGTTGCGGCTCCTTGCGGCATACGGGTGCGGTGGGACGAATCTACAGGGCCGTTCGGACGAGCTGTCACGCAGCGTCAGGCGCCCCGGGGGCCGCCGGCGCCTCCGCCGTTTCCGCCCAGCGGGCCTTGATCGTGTCGATCTTGCGGCCGTAGTGCACCGAGCACCACCACAGCCCCGCAAACACCGCGCCAAGGAAGAACATCGTCGGGACGACGAACCCGCTCACGATCAGGCCGATCTGCAGGGCCCAGCCCAGCTGGACCGCCCCGGGACGCGAGAGCATCCCGCACAGCAGCACCGAGAGCAGCATCGTGACCCCGCATACCGTCCACACGGCGGCCTGGGTCAGGTCGGGGTCCTTCATGGCCACCAGGCCCGCGAACCCGATCACGAAGAACTCGCCGATCAGCGTGCTCGCACACAGCGTGCGCATCCTCAGCCCCTCTTCAGCAGCAGGCGGGCCTCGCCCACCGTGATCACGGAACCGGTCACCAGGACCCCGGCCCCTCCGTACTCGGCCTCTTCCTCCGCCAGGGTGATCGCCGCCTCCAGGGCGTCGTCCAGCCTCGGCTCCACCTGCACCCGGTCCTGCCCGAACACCTCGACCGCGACGGCCGCCAACTCGTCCGCGCCCATCGTCCGGTGGCTGGAGTTCTCCGTCACCACCACCTCCGCGAAGATCGGCTCGAAGGCCTCGAGCACCCCGCGGACGTCCTTGCCCTCGCTCGCGGCCACGACACCGATCAGCCGGCTGAAACCGAAGGACTCGGTGACCGCGTCCGCGGTGACCGCCGCCCCCGCCGGGTTGTGCGCCGCGTCCAGCACCACCGTCGGGCTGCGCCGCACGACCTCCATGCGGCCCGGCGAGGTCACCGACGCGAAGGCCTTGCGCACGGTGTCCGCGTCCAGCACCCGCGCGTGCTCCTGGCCGCCGGTCCCGACCCCGAAGAAGGCCTCGACCGCGGCCAGCGCCACCGCGGCGTTGTGCGCCATGTGCGCCCCGTACAGGGGCAGGAAGATGCCGTCGTACTCCCCGCCGACCCCGCGCAGCGTCAGCTGCTGGCCGCCGACCGCGACCTCGCGCGAGACCACGCCGAACTCCATGCCCTCGCGGGCCACCGTCGCGTCGACCTCGACGGCCTTCTTCAGCAGCACCTGCGCCGCGTCCACCGGCTGCTGCGCCAGGATCACGGTGGCGCCCTGCTTGATGACCCCGCCCTTCTCCTGGGCGATCTCACCGGGCGTCGATCCGAGCCGGTCGGTGTGGTCCAGGCTGATCGGGGTGACCACGGCGACCGCGCCGTCGATGACGTTGGTCGCGTCCCAGGTCCCGCCCATGCCGACCTCGACCACGGCCGCGTCCACCGGGGCGTCCGCGAAGGCCGCGTACGCCATGGCGGTCAGCACCTCGAAGAACGACAGCCGGTACTCCTCGGCGGCGTCGACCATCTCCACGTACGGCTTGATGTCGTGGTACGTCTCGACGAACCGCTCCGCGGTGATCGGCGCCCCGTCGAGGCTGATCCGCTCGGTGACCGACTGCACGTGCGGGCTGGTGTAGCGGCCGGTGCGCAGTTCGAAGGCGTTCAGCAGGGCCTCGATCATGCGGGCCGTGCTGGTCTTGCCGTTCGTGCCGGTGACGTGGATGGAGGGGTACGCGCGCTGCGGCTCGCCCAGGACGTCCATCAGCGAGGCGATCCGCGTGACCGACGGCTCCAGCTTGGTCTCGCCCCAGCGCGTGGCCAGCTCCTGCTCCACCTCCAGCAGCGCCTTCGCGACCTCCGGATCGGCGGGCCGGGCGGGCACCGGATCGCCCTGCGGCGGTCCGGCCTGGGCGCGCAGGGTGCGGCTGCCGGCCTCGATCACCGCCAGGTCGGGGTCGCGTTCGGACTCTTCCGCCACGATCTGGTCGAACTCGTCGGGCTCGGCGGACTCGGCGAAATCGGCATCGCGGTCGCGGTCGTGGCTCTCGGGCTGCTGCTCACTCACGGGGCCAGTCTACGGACGAGGACCGGCGGGACTTTCGGCCCGGGCGTTTCGGGACTTTCGACGGGCGGGGCGACCAGATCGTTATGCAAGCCTTGCGGGCAGGAGATTGGGGAACAAATGCCGCAGGCCAGCAGCAACAAGACAGCATCCAGCCGCGACATAGGAATAGACCTGGGGACCGCGAACACCCTGGTCTACGCACGGGGGCACGGAATCGTGCTCAATGAGCCGTCCGTGGTCGCCGTGAAGGCGGGCACGACCACCGCGCTGGCCGTCGGGGCGGAGGCCAAGGAGACCATCGGCCGCACCCCCGGCTCCATCACCGCCATCCGCCCCCTCAAGGACGGCGTGATCTGCGACTACGAGGCCGCCGAGGAGATGATCCGGCACTTCGTCCGCAAGGCCGTCCCCGGCCGGCGGACCCGCACCCGCATGGTGATCTGCGTACCGTCCGGGGTCACCCAGGTCGAGCGCCGCGCCATCGTCCACGCCTCCACCCGGGCCGGGGCCCGCACCGTCCACCTCATCGAGGAGCCGATGGCCGCCGCCATCGGCGCCGGGCTCCCGGTCGCCGAACCGCGCGGCTCCATGGTCGTGGACATCGGCGGCGGCACCTCCGAGGTCGCCGTCATCTCGCTGGGCGGCATCGTCACCTCGCAGTCGCTGCGCGTCGGCGGGGACCGGCTGGATGCGGCGATCATCGACTATGTCCGCAAGGAGCACGCGCTGCTCATCGGCGAGCGCACCGCCGAGGACGTCAAGGTCGGCATCGGATCGGCCTGGCCCGTCCCGGACCGGCCGGAGCTGGAGACCCGCACCTTCACCGTGCGCGGCCGCGAGAAGGTCGGCGGCATGCCCAAGACCCTGGAGCTGACCGCCCCGGACGTGCGGACTGCCCTGGACGAGCCCGTCGAGGCGATCATCGCCGCCGTCCGCACCACCCTGGAGGAGTGTCCGCCCGAGCTCTCCGGCGACGTGATGGAACACGGCATCGTGCTGACCGGCGGCGGCGCCCTGCTCCCCGGCCTTGACCTGCGGATGGCCTCCGCCACCGGCATCCCGGTCTACGTCGCCGACAACCCGCTGGACTGTGTGGCCCTGGGCTCGGGCCGCTGCGTCGAGGACCTGGACACCCTGAGCAGCCTGCTGGCCCCGCAGCGCTCTAGCCGCGCGGCAGGCTGGCGACGACCTCGTACGAGTCCTCCGTGCGCGTCGCCGTCAGCTCGCCGCCCAGGCTGCGCACGCGCTCGCACATGCTCGCCGTGCCCGAACCCGCCGAGACGGGCGCCCGGCCCGGGGTCCGGGCCGGCAGGGCGTTGCTGACGGCGATGCGCAGCCGCGGGCCGTCCGCCGCGATCGACACGTCGATGGTCTCGCCGTGGGCGTGCTTGGCCGCGTTGGTCAGGCACTCCTGCACCACCCGGTAGACCGCCGCCTGCCGCAGCGGCGACAGGGCCGCCACCGCCGGGTCCATGACGAGCCGTACGGGCGAACCGGCCCGCCCGCTCTCCTCCGCCAGCGCCGCCAGCCCCTCCACCCCGGGGGTCGAGGTCCGGCCGCCGCGCTGCACGATGATCTCGTTGAGCACCAGATGGGCCCGGCGGGCGGTGTCGGCCAGCTCCTCGAAGTCCTTGGCGTACGCCGTCTCGCGGGCCCGCGACGACAGCACCTCGGAGCGCACCGTCAGCAGGGTCAGCTCCCGCCCGACGAAGTCGTGGACGTCCCGGGCGACCGAGGTGCGCTCCTGCTGCACGGCCTGGAGCACGGCGGACTCGGCCCGCCGCGCGGTCAGCTCCGACACCAGGTCGTGCCGGTACGCGGCGATGCCGACGGCCGAGGCGAGCACCCCGATGGGCACGACCACGCTGAGGAACCCGCTGAAGGTCTCGGCCCGGGAGGCGGGCCAGTCCGGCACCCCGTAGAACAGGGCCAGCGCGAAGGCCACGTACCCGAGGGTGGCGAGGATGCCGGCCCGGCGCCCGCGGTAGCGGCCCACCGAGTAGAGGGCGAACTGGATCAGGGTCAGCTCGTGCAGCCAGCCGACGAAGAGCAGCGCGGCCAGGTACGAGAGCCAGGGCATCCGGCGCCGCAGCATCAGGCTCGAACAGCCGATGGTGAGCACGACGGCGGCGAGCGGCCCGTTGAGCGAGTTGTCGGCCGCGGCCAGCCCGGGGATGTCCAGGGCCATCAGGGCCAGGCAGCTGAGCGCCGTCAGCACGTCCAGTGCCCGCGGTGAACCGGCCCAGCCCTCGGCGAGCCGACGCCCGGAGGCCACGACCCGGTGGAGCGCCGAGGCGGCGGCGGGCTTGACGTGCATGCCCCCCATCATCCGTGGTCATCGCCCCGGATCGGGATCCACGCGGACGGGATAACGAGTGATATAGGGCACTTCGGACAGGTCGGAGGTCCCTGGTCACGGCGACCTTCCGCCCTGCCGCGGGCCCGCCCGGCCCTCGTAACGTCGGGGGAATGACCACCACTCGGGGCACGTCACTGCTCGTGCTGATCGGCGGACTCCTCGGCACCCTGGCCTCCGGCGTCCTTACGTACGACCGCATCCGCACCCTCGAGGACCCCCTCTTCACCCCGGGATGCAATGTCAGCGCCGTCCTCAGCTGCGGAGACGTGATGACCACCTGGCAGGGCAACCTGCTCGGCTTCCCCAACATGCTGCTGGGCCTGGCCGGCTTCGCCGCGCTCTCGGGCCTGGGCGTGGCGCTGGTCGCCGGGGCGGTGTTCCCGCGCTGGCTGTGGCGGGGGCTGTGGGCCGGGGTCGCCGCCGGTTTCGCGTTCACGGTCTGGCTGATCGGCCAGTGCCTGTACGTGATCGGTGCGCTGTGCCCGTGGTGCATGGTCGTGTGGGCGGTGATGATCCCGCTGTTCTGGTACGTCACCCGGCAGCTGTCGCGGCCCGGCTCCCGGCTGCGGGCGCTCCCCCACTGGCTGGTGCCGCTGACCGCGTACGCGGTGGTGGCCGTGCTGATCGTGACGGAGTTCGGCAGCCGCCTGCTGTGACGCCGGCCCCCTCGCGGGGAAGCCATACGGAGGAAGGCCCCCACGTCGACGGCGTGGGGGCCTTCCTCGTGCGTCCACGGGCTACTGGGCGGGGGGCAGCCCGTCCAGCTGGGCCTGGATCCGGGCGATGTCCGCCTCGGCCTTGGCCAGGCGGCCCTTGATCTTGTCCACGACGTTGTCGGGTGCCTTGGCCAGGAAGGCCTCGTTCCCGAGCTTGCCCTCGGCCTGCTGCTTCTCCTTCTCGGCGGCGGCCAGGTCCTTGCTCAGCCGCTTGCGTTCGGCGGCCACGTCGATGGTGCCCGACAGGTCGAGCGCGACGGTGGCGCCGGCGACCGGGAGGGTCGCGGTGGCGCTGAAGGAGTCGCCCTCCGGCTGGAGGCGCAGCAGCTGGCGGATGGCACCCTCGTGCGCGGCCAGCGCCGTGCCGGTGAGGTCCAGGCGGGCCGGGACCTTCTGGCCCGGCTGCAGACCCTGGTCGGCCCGGAACCGGCGGACCTCGGTGACGACGGCCTGCAGGTTCTCGATCTCGGCCTCGGCGGCCTCGTCGCGGAAGCCACCCGGGGCGTCAGCCCCAGGAACGGACACAGTCTTGGGCCAGGCGGCGACGACGAGGGACTCGCCGCCCGTCAGCGTGGTCCACAGGGTCTCGGTGACGAAGGGGACCACGGGGTGCAGCAGGCGCAGGGTCGTGTCCAGGACCTCGCCGAGGACCCGGCCGGAGACCTTGGCGCCCTCGCCGCCCGCGAAGAAGGTCGTCTTCGACAGCTCGACGTACCAGTCGAAGACCTCGTCCCACGCGAAGTGGTAGAGGGCCTCGCTGAGCTTTGAGAACTGGAAGTCCTCGTAGTAGGCGTCCACCTGCGCGACGGTCTTGTTCAGCCGGGACAGGATCCAGCGGTCGGTCGCCGACATCTTCTCGACCGGCGGCAGGTCGCCCTCGATCGTCGCGCCGTTCATCAGCGCGAAGCGCGTGGCGTTCCAGATCTTGTTGGCGAAGTTGCGCGAGGCCTGGACCCAGTCCTCGCCGATCGGGACGTCGGTGCCGGGGTTGGCGCCCTTGGCCAGGGTGAAGCGGACGGCGTCGGAGCCGTACTTGTCCATCCAGTCCAGCGGGTCGACCACGTTGCCGAAGGACTTCGACATCTTCTTGCCGCGCTCGTCGCGGACCAGGCCGGTCAGCGCGATCGTCTTGAAGGGGGGCTCGCCGTCCATGGCGTACAGGCCGAACATCATCATCCGGGCGACCCAGAAGAAGATGATGTCGTGGCCGGTGACCAGGACGTCGGTGGAGTAGAACTTCTCCAGGTCCGGGGTCTTCTCCGGCCAGCCGAGCGTCGAGAACGGCCACAGGCCGGACGAGAACCAGGTGTCGAGGACGTCGGTGTCCTGGACCCAGCCCTCCCCCGTCGGCGCCTCGTCGTCCGGTCCGACGCAGACGACCTCGCCGGCCGGGCCGTACCAGACCGGGATGCGGTGGCCCCACCACAGCTGGCGCGAGATGCACCAGTCGTTGAGGTTGTCGACCCAGTCGAAGTAGCGCTTCGACATCTCCTCGGGGTGGATCGAGACCCGGCCGTCGCGGACCGCGTCGCCGGCGGCCTTGGCGAGCGTCTCGACCTTGACCCACCACTGGAGGGACAGGCGCGGCTCGACGGTGGTGCGGCAGCGCGAGCAGTGCCCGACGGAGTGCAGGTACGGGCGCTTCTCGGCGACGATGCGGCCCTGCTCGCGCAGGGCGCCGACGACCGCGGAACGGGCCTCGTAGCGGTCCAGGCCGAGGAAGGGGCCGTGGACGGTGATGACACCGCGCTCGTCCATGATCGTCATATTGGGCAGGCCGTGGCGCTGCCCGATGGCGAAGTCGTTCGGGTCATGCGCCGGGGTCACCTTGACGGCGCCGGTGCCGAACTCCGGGTCGACGTGCGTGTCCGCGACGACCGGGATGGTCCGGTCGGTCAGCGGCAGCTTGATCTGCTTGCCGACGAGGTGCGCGTACCGCTCGTCGTCCGGGTGGACGGCGACGGCGGTGTCACCGAGCATCGTCTCGGCGCGGGTCGTCGCGACGACCAGGGTGTCCTGGCCCTCGCCGTACTTGATCGAGACGAGCTCGCCCGCGTCCTCCTGGTACTCCACCTCGATGTCGGAGATGGCCGTCAGGCAGCGGGGGCACCAGTTGATGATGCGCTCGGCGCGGTAGATGAGCCCGTCGTCGAAGAGCTTCTTGAAGATCGTCTGGACGGCCTTGGACAGGCCCTCGTCCATGGTGAACCGCTCGCGGCTCCAGTCGACGCCGTCGCCCAGGCGCCGCATCTGGCCGAGGATCTTGCCGCCGTACTCTTCCTTCCACTGCCAGACCCGCTCGACGAACTCCTCGCGGCCCAGGTCGTGGCGGGACTTGCCCTCCTCGGCGAGCTGCTGCTCGACCTTGTTCTGGGTGGCGATGCCGGCGTGGTCCATGCCGGGCAGCCACAGCGACTCGTAGCCCTGCATCCGCTTGCGGCGGGTCAGGGCGTCCATGAGCGTGTGCTGGAAGGCGTGGCCCAGGTGCAGGGAGCCGGTGACGTTCGGCGGCGGGATGACGATGGTGTACGCGGGCTTCTCGCTCTTGGGATCGGCCGTGAAGTACCCACGCTCCACCCAGCGCTCGTAGAGCTTCCCCTCTACCTCGGCCGGCGCGTACTGGGTCGGCAGTTCGGAGTTGGGGCTGCTGGGTGTCTGCGTGTTCTCGGTCACGAGGCACAGTTTAGGGCCGTAACAGTCCAGTCATGAAACCGGTAATCGGGGTGCCCCGGGGACCTGTCGGCCCGGGCCTTCCGACAGGATGTGTGGAACGTATAAGCAACCTCATTGGGGGACGCGGAATGAGCTACAACCAGCCAGGGCCGTACGGACAGCAGCCGCAGCAGCCCGGACCGTACGGGCAGCAGCCTCCTCCGCCGCCGCCGGGCCCCTACGGTCAGCCCGCGCCCCAGCCCGGCTACGGCTACCCGCAGCAGCCGGGCGTCCCGCCGCAGGGCTACCCGCAGCAGCCCCAGCAGCAGCCGGCGTACGGCTACCAGCAGCCCCCGTACGGCGCAATGCCCCCGCAGCAGCAGCCGAAGAAGTCCAAGGCCGGCGTGGTCATCGGCGTGGTCGTCGCGGTCGCGGTGATCGCGGGCGGCGGCTGGTACTTCCTGGGCGGCGGCGCGGGCGGCTCCATCGCCGCCGACACCAAGGGCTACAAGCTGGTGGCCCCGGAGTCGGTCGACGACTTCAAGAAGGACCCGAAGTACAAGGACAAGCCCTTCACCGACAAGGACAAGAAGGAAGCCGAGGGAGTGGGCGTCAAGAACCCCACTCAGGTCGGCATGACCTACCAGTCCGGCGACCCGGCGAATCCGCTGGCCGGCAAGCTCCTCAACTTCTCGGGCGTCTACGGCGAGATCCCCGATCCGGAGAAGGCCGTGGACGCCTACTTCGCCCTGGCCAAGCTGGAGGCCACCAAGGACGACAGCAAGACGAACGTCGAGCTCATCGGCAGCCCCAAGACGATGAGCCCGTCGGGCTTCAAGGGCGCCGTGATGAAGTGCCAGGAGGCCAAGTTCACCTCCAAGGACGCGTCGAACAAGGGCCCCAAGGAGTTCACCCTCCCGATCTGCATCTGGGGTGACTACAGCACCCTGAGCACGGTCACCTCGATGGAGATGGCCTCCGTGCTCGCCGGCAAGTCGGGCTACACCCTGGAGCAGACCGCGGACCTGACCGCGAAGCTCTACAACACCTCGCGCGTCAAGAAGTAGCGGTCCGCAGGACATCGGGACATCCGGACATGCAGAAGGGGTGCCCCCGGCCGGGGGCACCCCTTCTGCGTGTTCCGTGCGGCTACGCCGACTTCTCGTGCGGGCCCTGGTCCTTCGGGACGATGCGGGGGACCAGCGTCGGGTTGACGTTGGAGCGGACCACGTCCGAGGTGATGACCACGCGGGCCACGTCCTTGCGGGACGGGACCTCGTACATCACCGACATCAGGACCTCTTCCATGATGGCGCGCAGGCCGCGCGCGCCCGTCTGGCGGAGGATCGCCTGGTCGGCGATGGCCTCGAGGGCCTCGCGCTCGAAGTCCAGCTCCACACCGTCGAGTTCGAACAGCCGCTGGTACTGCTTCACCAGGGCGTTGCGCGGCTCGATGAGGATCTGGAGCAGGGCCTCGCGGTCCAGGTTGTGCACCGAGGTCAGCACGGGGAGGCGGCCGATGAACTCGGGGATCATCCCGAACTTCACCAGGTCCTCCGGCATGACCTCCTGGAACTGGTCGCTCGCCTCGATCTCGCGCTTCGAGCGGATCGTCGCCCCGAAGCCGATGCCCTTGGCGCCCGCACGCGACTCGATGATCTTCTCCAGGCCGGCGAAGGCGCCGCCCACGATGAAGAGCACGTTCGTCGTGTCGATCTGGATGAACTCCTGGTGCGGGTGCTTGCGGCCGCCCTGCGGGGGGACGGACGCCGTCGTGCCCTCGAGGATCTTGAGGAGGGCCTGCTGAACGCCCTCGCCCGAGACGTCGCGCGTGATCGACGGGTTCTCGCTCTTGCGGGCGACCTTGTCGATCTCGTCGATGTAGATGATCCCGGTCTCGGCCTTCTTGACGTCGTAGTCCGCGGCCTGGATCAGCTTGAGCAGGATGTTCTCGACGTCCTCGCCGACGTACCCGGCTTCCGTCAGCGCCGTCGCGTCGGCGATGGCGAACGGGACGTTCAGCATGCGCGCGAGCGTCTGGGCGAGCAGGGTCTTGCCGGAGCCGGTGGGGCCCAGCAGCAGGATGTTCGACTTCGCGAGCTCGATCGCGTCCTCGCGGCCCTGCGCGCCGCCGTTCTCGCCGGCCTGGACCCGCTTGTAGTGGTTGTACACCGCGACGGAGAGCGCCTTCTTCGCCGGCTCCTGGCCGACGACGTAGCTCTCCAGGAACTCGTAGATCTCACGGGGCTTGGGGAGTTCCTCCCACCGGACCTCGGAGGTCTCCGCGAGCTCCTCTTCGATGATCTCGTTGCAGAGGTCGATGCACTCGTCGCAGATGTACACACCGGGTCCTGCGATGAGCTTCTTCACCTGCTTCTGGCTCTTTCCGCAGAACGAGCACTTGAGCAGGTCGCCGCCGTCACCGATGCGTGCCACGAGGTGCTTCCCCTTCGCCTGGGAGACGCTTGGTTCAGCGCTCCTGGTGCCTCATATCCGACGGTACCTTGCCGGGGGCCCCCTGCGGGGCCCCCTTGACGTGGTTCACATCGCCGAATGCGGCGGCGCGTCCACGCCAACTGGCGGCAAGGATCAGTGCGAACTCTTGCGGGTGGAGATGATCTGGTCGATCAGGCCGTACGCGAGGGCGTCCTCGGCCGTGAGGATCTTGTCGCGCTCGATGTCGTCGCGGATCTTCTCGATCGGCGTCGTCGAGTGCTTGGCCAGCATGGTCTCCAGCTGGTCGCGCATGCGCAGGATCTCGTTGGCCGCGATCTCCAGGTCGGAGAGCTGCTCACGGCCGGTGCCGCCGGACGGCTGGTGGATCAGCACGCGGGCGTTCGGCAGGGCCATGCGCTTGCCGGGGGTGCCGGCGGCGAGCAGGACCGCGGCGGCGGAGGCCGCCTGGCCCATGCAGACCGTCTGGATGTCCGGCTTCACGAACTGCATCGTGTCGTAGATCGCCGTCAGCGCGGTGAAGGAGCCGCCGGGGCTGTTGATGTAGATCGAGATGTCGCGGTCCGGGTCCATCGACTCCAGGCACAGCAGCTGCGCCATGACGTCGTTGGCGGAGGCGTCGTCGATCTGCACGCCGAGGAAGATCACGCGCTCCTCGAACAGCTTCGCGTACGGGTCGTACTCGCGCACGCCCTGCGAGGTGCGCTCGACGAAGCGCGGGATGACGTAGCGGTTGTCCACCTGCGGGCCGGTGTAAAGGCCGCTCGCGGAGAAGTTGTTCTGCATCTGGGTGTTCACCATCCTGGTGGCGTTCTGCGTTCTGCGGGCTGTCGGCTGCTCGGTACTGGCGGTGGGCCGGGATCAGGCCCCGGTGCCGCCGCCGCCCGGCACGTTGGACGCGGCCGAGATGATCTCGTCGATGAGGCCGTACTCCTTGGCCTCCACGGCGGTGAACCAGCGGTCGCGGTCACCGTCGCGGATGATCGCCTCGACGGTCTGGCCCGAGTGGAACGCGGTGATCTCGGCCATGCGCTGCTTGGTGCGCAGCAGGTACTGGGCCTGGATCTTGATGTCCGACGCGGTGCCGCCGATGCCGGCGGAGCCCTGGTGCATCAGGATGTCGGTGTTCGGCAGGGCGAAGCGCTTGCCCTTGGCGCCGCCGGTGAGCAGGAACTGGCCCATGGAGGCCGCCATGCCCATGCCGATGGTGACGACGTCGTTCGGGATGTACTGCATGGTGTCGTAGACCGCCATGCCCGCCGTCACCGAGCCACCGGGGCTGTTGATGTACAGGTAGATGTCCTTCTCGGGCTCGGCCGCGAGGAGGAGGAGCTGCGCCGTGATCTTGTTGGCGATCTCGTCGTCGACCTGCTGGCCGAGGAAGATGATTCGCTCGCCGAGCAGCCGGTTGTAGACATGGTCGCCGAGGCCGCCACCGATGGACGGCTCACCCGCGGCGTAAGGCATCAGATTCGTCACGTATCCACCTGCTCGTCTCCGACGGCCATGTGCCGTCTCAGCGTCTCGTTCTGGGGCGCGGCCCTGCCGGGCGGACGAGTCCGCCGGCATCCGGTTACTCCCGTGCCCTCGTATTCATGGACCCTAACGCGCAGGTAGGACAACGCCATCCCGCTTCCCGAACTGTTCGCTCGGAGCGCAAGGTCCCGGCCCCTTCCGGGGGCAGTGCGGAAGGGCCCGGACGCGCTGGCGTCCGGGCCCTTCGGGGCACTGCTCAGTGGGCTTCGCCCGGGGTGTTACTTGGCCTCGTCGGCCTTCACCTCGGCCTCGGCGTCGACGGCGGCCTCGACCGTCTCGACGGCCTGCTCCTCGTCCTCGTCCGACAGGTCGATGACCTCACCGTTGGTGTCGACGACCTTGGCGGCCTCGACGACGACCGCGAGGGCCTTGCCGCGGGCGACCTCGCCGACCAGCATCGGGACCTGGCCGCCCTCGACGACGGCCTGGGCGAACTGGTCGGGGGACATGCCGGAGGAGGCGGCGCGGCGCATGAGGTGCTCGGTGAGCTCCTCCTGGTTGACGCCCAGCTTCTCCTTGTTGACCAGCGCGTCGAGGACGAACTGGGTCTTGATGCCCTTGATGGCCTGCTCGGAGGTCTCGGCGTCGAACTCCTCGACCGTCTTGCCCTGGAACTCCAGGTACTTCTCCAGGTCCAGGCCCATCTGGCCGAGCTGGTGGTGCTCCAGGTTGTGCTTGCGGGTCTGGACCTCGTCCGCGAGGAGCTTCTCGGGGATCGGGACCTCGACGAGCTCCAGCAGCTTCTCCAGGACGCGCTCCTGGGCCTGCGTGGCCTGGTCGTACTGCTTCATGTTCTCGAGGCGCTTGCGGCTGTCGGCCTTGAGCTCGTCGAGGGTGTCGAACTCGCTCGCCATCTGCGCGAACTCGTCGTCGAGCTCCGGGAGCTCCTTGGCGGAGACCTTGGTGACCTTGACGGTGACCTCGGCGTCCTTGCCCTCGGCGGAGCCGCCCTTCAGCTGCGAGGTGAAGGTGGCCTCGCCGCCGGCCTCGAGGCCCTTGACGGCCTCGTCGATGCCGTCGAGGAGCTCGCCCGAGCCGATGGTGTAGGAGACGTCGGAGGCGACGCCGTCGGGCAGCACCTCGCCGTCGACCTTGGCCTCGAGGTCCAGGGTGACGACGTCACCCTCGGCGGCGGCGCGCTCGACGTCCTTGGTGGACGCGAAGCGGCCGCGCAGCTGCTCGACCGACTTCTCGACGTCCTCGTCGGAGACCTCGATGGCGTCGACCTCGACCTCGATGCCGGAGTAGTCCGGGATCTCGATCTCGGGGCGCACGTCGACCTCGGCGGTGAAGGCCAGCAGTTCGCCGTCCTTCAGCTCCGTGATGTCGACCTCGGGCTGGCCCAGCGGGTTCAGGTCGGCCTCGTTGACCGCCTCGGTGTAGAACTTCGGGAGGGCGTCGTTGACGGCCTCCTCCAGCACCGCACCGCGGCCGAAGCGCTGGTCGATGACGCGGGCCGGGATCTTGCCCTTGCGGAAGCCCTTCACCGTGACCTGCTGGTTGATCTTCTTGTACGCCGCGTCGAGGCTGTCCTTGAGCTCCTCGAAGGGCACCTCAACAGTGAGCCGAACCCGAGTCGGGTTCAGGGTCTCCACGGCGCTCTTCACGGTTCGGTCTCCTTGTGGCTGACTGCTGGGGATTCTGCCGTCACGCTGCGATTCAGCGGTTCAGCGGACTTCGGCCCGGTACATCAGACACACGGGCACGCAGCTTGCATAGTAACCGCAAGCGGCAATCAGCCCACAACGCGATCTTGTGGAAACCCCCGACAGATCTCGAAGGGGACACTGCTGGTGGTCGGGGTGGCCGGATTCGAACCGACGACCTTCCGCTCCCAAAGCGGACGCGCTACCAAGCTGCGCCACACCCCGTCGGTGCGACACGTAGGGTACATGCCCGGAGACCCTCCGATGCGCGGGGTTTCCGGAGTTTCCCACGGGGATCCCCGGCGGCATCGCCGGCCGTATCCCCGCCGACTTCCGGACCGACCCGCAGCCCGGCCCTCGTGACGCGCTCGAATGCGGTGTGCACTCCCCCGGCGCGACCCGCTAGGATGCTGTCCGTGCCGCGGTCCCCGGACCTGCGGCGCGCGCGTTGCGGGTGTAGCTCAATGGTAGAGCACTAGTCTTCCAAACTAGCTACGCGGGTTCGATTCCCGTCACCCGCTCTGAAGCACAAAGGGCCAGGTCAGAGGACACTTCCTCGACCTGGCCCTTCGTCGTGCGTGCTTATGTCTCGGGCGTACAGTGCCGGGATGATGACGCAGGCCTTCTCGCGGGTTCGGGAGAGCAAGTAGTGGCTCGGCACGTCGCTTTGACCCGTCTGCCGGTGAACTTCGCTCGGCCCGTCCAGTTGTTCACCTACATCATCGGGCACAGTCAGCTGCTGCTCCGGGGGAGCCAGGACGACGAGCAGGGCCTCACGACGACGCTCGAAGTGCTCTTCAAGAACGTCAGTGCCCTGTCCGTCCGGGAGTGCTACCCCTCGCTGACCATCCGCGATGCGTCCGCCGAGGAAGAGGCGGAATTGCGCGAAGCGGTTCCCGGGCCTTGGTACGACGCCCGGGCCTTCGTCCTCGGTGAGCGGCTGTTGGGCGGGTTCGTGGTCGCCGGCGCCGTGTGCTGGGGCGAGTCTTCCGCTCCGGAGACGTACAGCAGCTTCCTCGTTCCCGAGTACGCACTGCCACGGCTTGATCCGGGCCGGCCGCGCCCATCCGAACCTCAGACGATCCATACGCCTTACCCGCGACGCCGGTAGGGGAGGTACTCGGCCACCTTGGACGAGCGCCGACCCGCAGCTCCCGGACGGGGCGGCGGCGTCTAGAGCTTGATGTTCGCGATCATCGTCGCCAGTGAGTTGAGGAAACGGTTCACGTCGTCCGAGATCGAGCTTGACGCCAGGAAGAAGCCGAAGAGGGCCGCGACGATGGCGGGGCCCGCCTTGATGTGGTTGCCGCGGATCAGCACCACCAGGATGACCCCCAACAGAACCACCACTGACAGCGAAATGGCCACAACTGATCACACCTTCGGTCGTCCCCTGCTCGGCCCGGGGCGTGCGGCCACGCACACCCACATGGACCATCCTCCCACCAACGGGCCCTACCTATCCGTCCCGTGACGAATCGCCATCGTTCCGTTTACGCGACGGCTGCGGCGGCCGGGCTAGGTGAGGCCGAGGAGCGAGCGGACATACGCGTACTTCGCGGACAACCGCTCACGCGTGGGGGCGTCCAGTACGGCGAGGCGTGCGGGGTCGGCGTTGTGGGCGAGGTCGGCTTCCTTGACCAGCAGGGCGCCCGGGGTGGCGAGGATCCGGGCCGCGTACTGCTCGACCGGTTCGCCGGGGCGCTTGGTGACGGCCAGGACCATCTCCTTGACGGGCTGCGGCAGGGCGGCGGAATCCAGCCAGGTGAGGCTGAGTGCCTCGTCCTCGATCGCGTCGTGGAGCCAGGCCGCCGCCTGCTGCTCCGGGCTGCCGCCGCGCAGGCGGACGCCCTCGGCCACGGCCGCGAGGTGCTCGGCATAGGGCCGGCCGGCCTTGTCGGTCTGGCCCTCGTGTGCCTCGCGGGCCAGGGCCTCGACCTCGATGAGGGTCAGGGGGCTGCTCGTCATGCGATCTCCCTTGCCGCTGTCCTGAGGGCCTGCGCGACCCGGTCCACATCCGTGTGCGTGGTACGCCAGTTGGAGAACGCGGCGCGCAGGGCTGCGGTTCCCTCGTAGACGGTCGGGGTGACGAACACCTCGGCGGCCGCCGCCTCGCGCAGGGCGGCCAGCCGGGCCGGGGTGGGGTCGGTGGCGAGGGTGAAGCAGACGACGTTGAGGCGGACCGGGGCCGGCAGGGTGAAGGCGGGGTCCGCGGAGAGCTGCTCGCCGAGTGCGCGGGCGCAGGCGATGTCGCGTTCGACGATCTCCCGGTGGCCCTGGCGGCCGTACGCGCGGAGCGTGAACCAGGCGGCGAGGGCGCGCAGCCGGTGGGAGTTCTCCGGGGTGAGGTGGACCAGGTCGGGGTGGTCGCCGAGGGGGCCGAGGTAGGCGGCGGAGTTCTGGAAGACGCGGGCCTGGAGGTCGCGGCGGCGGGTGAACTGGACGGCGCTGTCGTAGGGGACGTTGAGCCACTTGTGCAGGTCGACGCAGAGGGAGTCGGAGGCGTCGAGGCCGGCGGTGAGGTGGGCGTGGTCCGGGGAGAGGGCGGCGAAGGCGCCGAAGGCGGCGTCGGTGTGCAGCCAGAAGTCGTGGCGGGGCTTGAGGGCGGCGACGGCCTGGAGGTCGTCGAAGTCGACGGTGTTGACGGTGCCGGCGTTGGCGACGACTACGGCCGGTCCGGGGGTGTCGGCGAGGGCCCGGTCCAGAGCGGCCGGGTCCACGGCCTCGCGGCCGGGGAGGGTCGGGACCTTGACGAGGCTGCTCCGGCCCAGGCCGAGGACGGAGAGGGCCTTGGCGATGGAGGAGTGCGGGGCTCCGGAAAGCACCCGTACGGGGCCGAGGGCCGCGGCGCCGTCCTCGGCCGGGGAGACGCCGAGGCGTTCGCCGAGCCATTCCCGGGCGATGGCGAGGCCGGTGGTGTTGGACATGGTGGCGCCGCTGACGAAGGTGCCGGTGTGGGCGGCGGAGAGGTGGAAGAGCTCGCGCAGCCAGCCGACGGTCTCGCGTTCGAGGTCCTGGCCGGCGCCGTCGAGGGCGGAGTTGGAGTTCTGGTCGTGGGCGGCGGTGAGCCAGTCGCCGGCGAGGGCGGCGGGGGTGGCGCCGCCGGTGACGAAGCCGAGGTAGCGGGGGCCTGCGGAGGCGGACAGCCGCGGCTCCCACCGCTCCCGGAAGGCGTCGAGCGCGGCTTCGGCGCCGGCGCCGCGCTCCGGGAGCGGCTCGGGCGCGCCGTCGGGCCCCGGCCCTGCCTTCCCGGCGGGCGCGCCGTCGGGCCCCGGCCCTGCCTTCCCGGCGGGCGGTACGACGGGACGCGCGTCCAGGGCTGCGAGCGCGTCGGCGGCAGCGCGGCGGGTGGCGTCGAGGAGATCGGGAAGCCGGGCGAGATCGGCGGCGAGCGTGCGGTCCATGGGGGCACGCTAGGCCCCGGCGGGGGCGCGGGGGCGGTCCAATCCCCACCAGGTGGCCGGGCCCCCGCCCCGGGCCCCCCGCCCCGGGCCCCGCTCCCTCGGACCGCGCACGCCCCGGCCTCGCCAAGGCCGCTGCCAGACGCGGTGGAGAGCGGCGGAGCGCCGATCAGGGGCCACAGAGGTGAGGAGGCTGCCGGGAGGGGCCGGGGGCACCGTCGTCAGGGGCGGCCCTCGCGGCAGGCGGCCGTGCCCAGAGGGGTCTTGGCAAGGGAGCCGGCGTCAGGGCCGACGCCGGCTCCGGCCGGTCTCCTCGCGGGCCGGGCGCCGCGCGGGCCGGGCGCCGCGCGGGCCGGGCGCCGCGCGGGCCCGGCGC